>CANGSR010000232.1 GCA_947456055.1 Chitinophagaceae bacterium | reverse complement strand
GTGATTGTTACTATCCCAATGCATAAAAGTGACATCAGGAATGCTTGCTTAATAAAACTGCTCATATGTATTGGTGTTATTTTTTGCGAAATTAGTAGAAATGCACTCATTTCTGTTTTCTATTTCTATATGCACCTATTATTGGTAGTAATTGATAAACAAATCAATTGTTACTTGCTAGTTTGCCTTCAATATATTAAGTAAATGAATCATGATTCTAAAATTACTACTTCAATATTTCATTGTCTTTTGGCAAGTCTTTGAGTTTTATTTTCTTTGGTTTTTTCTCCACATCTTCCACACCTATAAGCATACCCCAGGCTTCCATACCTTCCACTCGTTCAAACACTAGTTTCAAAATACCAGTGATAGGTATAAATAAAAACATACCAGATACACCCCAGATGTATTCTCCAATAATAACTGCAATGATGGTAATAAATGGGTTCATTTTTACCTGCCCACCTATAATACGTGGAAATAGGATATTTGAATCTATAAGATGTACAATAAATAGGCCTACACCCGCTTCAATTGCCATATTGCCAGTGCTATTGGCAAAGGTTACTAACATTGTTAAGCCAATGGCAGTATAAATACCCAGGTAGGGGATGATATTCAGAACGGCAGCCATTACGCCAAGTAGAACTGCATATTGGATACCCATTATCATAAACATTATAATATTGACAACACTCACCAGGGCCATTTCTATAACCAGGCCTAATACATAGGCCTTAATCATGTTTTTGGTCTCCATTATTACCTCTTTCACCTTGTCTCTATAGGGCAATGAAAAAAGGTGTAAAATGAATTTCATGAGCAATTTCCTGTGAAATAGAATGAAGAAAGTGAAAATGAACATGAACACAATAGATAGAAGAATGCCAGTAGAATAGGAAAAGATATTACTCAGCGACCTTGCTATGGTCTCCATAATGGAGTTGACTGACTTGTTGATATACTCTGATTGTTGATGGTTTGTGATATGGAGTTTGTAAGAAAGCCAATGTTGTAAGCTATCAAACATGGAAATAAAACGTTTTCTTAATAATGGGAAATCACTTGAAAATCCAATTATTTCTATTGCCAGGAAATAAAAGAAACTTACTAAAGTAGTAATAAAGACCATTACTGAAATAATTGCAGCACCAGCTCTTCCCATATGTAACCTGTCTTGCAGGAAACGGTTGAATGGATATAATAGGATGGCAATCAATAATGAAAACACCAATGGGACAAGAATATCCCGTGCTTCTATAAGTATAATAATTATCATTACAATAGATAGCAATGACATGCAAAGCTTGGCATAAAAAGGGAGTTTTACTGGACGCATATTTATTACAATGATGAACTATTTTCAAACTTACCTGAATTTCACCAATGTGCCAAGGATAGGCTGCCAAAAGAAGGAATTATATAATTATTGTGAATCATAGTATAAGGAATTTGAAACTGGAATAAACCCCGTTCCTAATATGATGTGTTTTTATCAAAAAGCAGGGTTGGATGGGTTTGATAGCTAAAATAATATTGGACCGGGATTGAAAAGATTGTGATTATTGCTTGGTAAAATGAATTATCATTTGTTAGCTATATCTCATCTGGACAACCAATTGTTCTTTTTGTGTTACTTTGTACTTGATTTAAATAATTGGGGAATGTTACAACCTTATTTTAAGGAAGGAATTGTGGAAGCGGGTTGCGATGAAGCAGGCAGGGGATGCCTTGCCGGACCTGTTTTTGCGGCATCTGTTATTTTACCCCGTGGATTTTACCATCCCTTATTAAACGACAGTAAGCAGGTGACTGAAGAAAACAGGGAAATACTAAGGCCAATTATTGAAAAAGAAGCGCTAACCTGGGCAGTAGCTATGATAGACTGGGTGGAAATTGATACAATCAATATTCTAAAAGCATCATTTAAGGCCATGCATATTGCCATAAGCCAATTGAAATTGTCCCCCGACTTGTTATTAATTGATGGCCACATTTTCCCTGCTTATTTTGGTTTGGTGCATAAATGTGTGGTAGGTGGTGATGCCCTCTATGCCAGTATTGCCGCCGCCAGCATACTTGCTAAAACCCATAGGGATGAATTTATGCTCAAAATTCACGAAGAATACCCCCAATATGGCTGGAATGAAAATAAGGGCTATGGTACGACACACCATAGAAGTAAAATAAAAGAGTTTGGCATTTCCCCGTATCACCGCAAGACATTCGGTATTTGCAAGGAATATGGGCAATAATTGGAATGGGTATTAATTTATTATGAACACTTCTCCTGGCCTTTTCTTGAATTGTATTTAGTATTTTTGTCCTGAATTAAGGAATATGGAAGCAAGGTATGTAAATCCTTTTACTGATTTTGGTTTTAAGAAGTTGTTTGGTGAAGAGGCAAGTAAGCCCTCATTGATTGACTTTCTTAATTCTCTATTGCCTGCAAATGCCCAGATTAGGAATTTATCTTTCAAAAATTCCGAGCAACTTGGGGCAACCTGGGATGAGCGAAAGGCTGTATTTGATATTTATTGCGAGGATGAGAATGGAGAAAAATTTATTGTAGAGCTTCAGAAAGCCAAGCAGGACTTTTTTAGGGAACGCACCATATTTTATTCCACCTTCCCTATAGCTGAACAGGCAAAACAGGGTAAAGATTGGAACTTTAATTTGACTGCGGTTTATTGTATAGGTATTCTGGATTTCACTTTTAGTGACTATAACGAAGAGGCGGATAGGCACCAAATAAAGCATGAAATTAAGTTGAGATACCCGGATGGTTCAACTTTTTATGACAAGCTTACCTATATCTACCTTGAAATGCCCAATTTTAGTAAAACCGAATCTGAATTAGATTCCAGGTTAGATAAGTGGTTGTATTTCATAAAGCACCTGAAAGAATTCCAGGATATTCCCATAATTTTCAGGAATGAAGTTTTGTTTTTATCGGCCTTTGAAAAAGCCGAAGTTGCGAAATACACACCTGAAGAAAAATACAATTACACTCAAAGCCTTAAGAATTATTGGGATTTGGTGAATGTAATGAATAGCGCAGTAGGCAAGGCATCAAGAGAGAACTTTGAAAAGGGGTTAGAAGTAGGAATGGAAAAGGGAATAGAAATAGGAAAGGAAAAGGGTATTGAAGAAGGTGTTGCTAGGGTAGCCCGTGCCATGAAATTAAAAGGGATAACACCTGAAATAATTAGTGAAACTACGGGATTGACAATTGAGGAATTGGCTAATTTATAATAAGGAGTAGTAATATTTTTTTTTTTTTGATCGTGGATTTTATGGTTTAGTGAAGGTAATCAAAATAAATAGAGACTTTAAATTAGGTATTAACCTGTGATTGAATATTGAGGATTTTTACAGAATTAATGAATATGGAAGCAAGGTTTGTAAATCCTTTTACTGATTTTGGATTTAAGAAGTTGTTTGGTGAAGAGGCAAGTAAGCCCTCATTGATTGACTTCCTTAATTCCTTATTGCCTTCAAGTGCCCAAATTAAGAATTTATCGTTCAAAAATTCCGAGCAACTTGGGGCAACCTGGGATGAGCGAAAGGCTGTATTTGATATCTACTGCGAGGGTGAGAATGGAGAGATATTTATTGTAGAGCTTCAGAAAGCCAAGCAGGACTTTTTTAGGGAACGCACCATATTTTATTCCACCTTCCCAATTGCTGAACAGGCAAAACAGGGTAAAGATTGGAACTTTAATTTGACTGCGGTTTATTGTATAGGTATTCTGGATTTCACTTTTAGTGACTATAAGGAAGAGGCGGATAGGCACCAAATAAAGCATGAAATTAAGTTGAGATACCCGGATGGTTCAACTTTTTATGACAAGCTTACCTATATCTACCTTGAAATGCCCAATTTCAGTAAAACTGAATCTGAATTAGATTCCAGGTTAGATAAGTGGTTGTATTTCATAAAGCACCTGAAAGAATTCCAGGATATTCCCATAATTTTCAGGAATGAAGTTTTGTTTTTATCTGCTTTTGAAAAAGCCGAAGTTGCCAAATACACTCCTGAAGAAAAATACAATTACACTCAAAGCCTTAAGAATTATTGGGATTTAGTGAATGTTATGAATAGCGCAGTAGGCAAAGCATCGAGAGAAAATTTTGAAAAGGGTTTAGAAAAAGGAATAGAAATAGGAAAAGAAAAAGGTATTGAAGAAGGTGTAGCTAAAGTAGCACGAGCTTTGAAATTGAAAGGCATATCCCCTGAAATAATTAGTGAGACAACAGGGCTGACAACTGACGAAATTGAACTGTTAAACTAGTTTTTATTTGGCAACAGTATTTTGCGTATTGGCTATTGGTGACACATTCGTTTTCTTTCCGCCGCAATATTGTTTGATATAATTATCAGCCTGTGGGTGGTTTAGTTTTTTAGCTACATTGAAATTGATACAGGCACTATCAGGCATATTGGATTTGAGGCAATAAACACCTTTATAAATATATGCTTGGGCTTGGGTTGGGTCTATTTGAATCGCTCTATTAATATCATTCATTGCCGATATTAAATCTTTCAGCTCACTATAGGCTACACTTCTATTAACCAGGCCCATTACACTGCCAGGGCTTAATTGAACTTCATTATCAAAATCTTTGATTGCACCTGCAAAATCACCCATTCTATATTTACAAGATCCCCTCATACTATAAGTGATGTACAAATCTGGTCTTGATTTTATTGCCTCATCAAAGTAACTAATGGCATCCTTAATATTACCCATACCCATTTCCTTTCTTCCCTTTGATAATTGTGCCATAAAGAAGGGTTTATTGTCCATAACCGATTTCATATCCTTATCACTACCCCTGGCATCTCCCAGAATTTCCTCAAGGTTGGCTCTATTGAAATACCCTAGGGTGAATTTGGGATTTATAGTTACTGCCTTAGTAAAATAGAAATACGAGTCCTTAAAATCTCCCTGCAATTCAAATACCCCCGCCAACTGGTAACAAGCCTTCCAGTTATTAGAATCAGCTTTAATGGCCAATTCGTATTCTTTCCGTGCATTGTCCAAATCATTATTCAAAACTAGGTCATTACCTTTCAAGTAATGCTCCTCACTTACTGAGACCGAAGGTTTACAGCTATTAAATAATGATAAACCAGCAATAAGGATAACTATGAGGTTAATTGGCTTCATATATTGATTGTATTTTGTGAAATTAAGTTGAAAAATACAATCAAGCAAATTGAGTAGGATTTTGTGGCGTTCAAATTGCTATTGAGAATTATATGTTGGCTATAAGCAGCAATTAATTAATATTGTCACACTAAAAATGCAAGTATGCTTTTGATGCTTTCTAGGCCTAATTACTGATTGGGAAACGCCAGTCCGCACTTTTTCCATGTCTTCGAGTTTTTGTAAGCGGGCTCCAGAATATTTGCCACAGGGTCTTGTATATTACTATTATTATTACCCATTCTGTTTCTTCCTGGTGACATACCCATACTCATTCCGCCTATTCCACCAATGCCAATACTCGGGCTAAAACCAGTAACTCTGGGCGAATTTCTATTTCCCTGGTTACCAGTGTTTTGTCCCTTTGGTCTATCAATTGCTGTTATCTCAAATCCTATACCTATTGGTTTTCCTTTATCCCTACGCTCAATTTGGTTACGACCATAGAATGATTTAAACGGGATTTTTGCCTCCCATACTAATTCATTGTCCGAATCAATAGCCATTCTCACCACAACCCCACAAGTATCTATGGCCAATAGTGGATATTGCAGATTACAAGCCTTAAAACCTTGTAATGAATATTCATTGGCTTTTAATAGTGCACTTTTTGCTCGTTCTTCTAACTCTACCCTTATTTTATCCAGGTTAGTCCTGCTATTTGGACCGTGGTTTTGAGGCACAATGGCCATGTTTTTGTCATTTGATGGTAATGGATAATTAACTGCCATTACCTCATCTTCGCCACCTGCTTTATCTATCCAGACCGTTAAGCCCTGTGTGAGTATCTTCAACTGAGTGGCTAGGTCTCCGGTTTCCATAGTAATGTACAGGTTCTCATAATCGTTGGTGACATTATAACCTATCATAGCCTTCTCATCATAATTAGGGTAGGGTGATGGCCAGTCATTATTATAGCCATCTACAGTAATTGGCTGGTTTTGCCAATATCCGGGCAGGCGTTTGGTTGTTGTTTTTTTTGTGCTGCTACAGGAAACTAAAGCAGAAATTAAGATTATCGGGATAAGCGTATGAGCAATTCTATTTACCATCAATTTGAATATTCCGGATAAAACTAAATAAATATTAAGTGCAAATGATTTTCTGAGCATTTACACTTAGAATATAACATATCCTTGAGAACAAAATGATTTGCAAAAGTTTAAAAACCCATAATAGTTAATCCCTAATTATTGCTTTTGTAGGCGTACTTTTGCACCACTAAATTTTTGTATTTATGAAATTCGGAAAACTGGTTAAGCGTTTTTTTATTGCTATTGGTATTCTTATCCTGCTTTTTTTGGCTACAGCGGTTATTGTACCCATATTCTTTAAGGATAAGATAATGGCAATAGTGAAAACCCAGATGAATGAGCAACTTGTTGCAACCACCGATTTCAAAGATGTAGATATTTCCCTTTTTCATAGTTTTCCCCATTTATCGGTTAGTATTATCAACTTGAGTATAGTAGGTAAGGATGCATTCAAAAATGACACCCTTCTTGCTGCAAAAAGTATCGATATCACTTTAGACTTGATGAAAGCTATAAGTGGTACTTACGATATCACAAATATTGGACTCAACACCCCAAGAATACATGCAATAGTTCATACTGATGGTGCGGCTAACTGGAATATTACCAAGCCTGCACCACCAACTCCCGCAGCTACTACACCGGCAGCACCTTTTGCACTGAAATTAGATAAATATGGTATTGAGAATGGTTATATAGAATATAATGACGAGCAGGGTAAAATGCACGTTGTAATTGATAACATTAACCATAGCGGGTCAGGTAATTTTACAAGCGATGCCTTTACTTTGGCTACAAAAACTACAATTGATGCCTTTACATTCAGCATGGGCAATGTTCCTTACTTGAATCAAGTAAAGACTGTCGTTAATCTTGATTTACAAATCGATAATAAGACTAATAAATACTCCTTTAACACAGATAAGATACAGTTGAATGGTCTGAAATTATCTACGAAAGGGTTTGTTCAGATGCCCGATACCAATAATATGGTTATGGACATCACGTACAATACACCATCCAACGACTTTAAGGATATCCTTTCTTTGGTGCCAGGTATTTATGCTAATAATTTCAATGACATTAAAACTACCGGTAAGCTAGCTTTAAGTGGCTATGTAAAGGGCACTTACAATAAGAAGCAAATGCCAGCATTTGGTGTTAACCTCGCTATTAATGATGGTTCTTTCCAATATCCCGCCTTACCACAAAAGGTATCTGATATACAGGTGAAACTGGCTGTAGATAACCCTGATGGTGTAATTGACCATACTATTGTAAATCTGGAAAAATGCCATATCGTATTTGGTGGTGACCCATTCGATTTCTATATGTTGTTGAAAGAACCAACTACACAACAGTATATAGATGCTGGTGCCAAGGGACATATAGACCTCTCGCAGATGTCAAAATTCGTGAAGTTTGAAGCAGGTACTAAGGTAGCAGGTATTATAAATGCTGATATGAAGGTGAAGGGCTCAATGCTAGCTGCCCAGAAAAAGGAGTTTGAAAAAATTGATGCCTCAGGCACCATTAGTATGAGCGACATAGCCTATGCTTCAAAAGAATATCCAGATGGGGTAAAGTTGAACAGTATGGTCATGACATTTAATCCTAAAAATGTTACAGTGTC
>CANGSR010000231.1 GCA_947456055.1 Chitinophagaceae bacterium | reverse complement strand
GGTATAGGGATCCTGCGTAACACTCGAACCAGTGACAAAACTTCTGCGAAGTTGCTCCATGTAAAAACAATAGTAAGTTTGGTCGGAGTTTCAATCCCGACCAAACGTTTTTTAATCCTTTTGCAATCTAACAATAGCCAAGATAAAGGCTATGCCGAATATTAATGTTATAATTCCGGCAAAATATGGTATCATTTCAGTCATATTATTTCGTTTTCATGAGTTTTAAATAAATTCCAAATCCGATTATGGATGGCACCCAAAGTCCAACGAATAATGCGCTTTCTCTTTCCCCTTTGAACCAACTTAATTCTGAATAAACCAGCGACAAAAAGGCCGCAATCAAAATTAATATGTCTACAATGTCTATTTTCTTCATCGCTTGATGTTTAATATGTACTTTAATTTAAAAATGAATAATAATATTGTAATGAAAAAGCAAAACTCCTCATTGTATTGAAAAGCAACCTTCTGAGCTAATTTTCTGATACAATAAGCTACTTTTCTTAAGTTGCTGGCTGCTTTTGTTTAAATATTTATCGTTTAATTTAAACAAACGTACGTCAGTAATATTTGGCAATTTTTTATTTTACGTAACACCATATCACTAAAAAATATAATCAAAATGTTCATAAGTGTCTATTTCAATACTTGAACAAGTACTAATGAGTTTTAGAGGTCGTAATTAAAGTGATTAGTTACTAGATTGATTATGGTTTAAGGATAAAAAAACAAACATGCTGCGTATTTTAACCCCAATCACTTATTTCCATACATTTGGTATAAACTAAAATTCGCCAAACCCATGTTCGAACCATTCCCAATACTTTATACCAGCAGATTAACTCTTGTAGCAATTGGTCAGCAACACCTTGGTGATATACTCCAATTGTTTGGAAATGACGAGGTAACCAAGTACTATAACATTATAACACTAACCAGGATTGATGAAGCCCAGAAGATTGTAGACCATTTTAAAAATAAGTTGAGTGCTGGCTTAGGAATTCGCTGGGGTATTTGTTTGAATGGCAGCGAACAGGTGATAGGAACTATTGGGTTTAATAATTTCACCAAGAACCATAGGGCTAATATTGGTTATGACCTATTATCTGAATATTGGGGTAAGGGAATAATGAGTGAGGCGCTGGAGGCTATTATAGATTATGGCTTTAATATTCTTGAGGTAAACAGAATTGAAGCCGAGGTAATGAATGGCAATATAGCTTCCGAAAAATTGCTAGTCAAAATGGGCTTTACTAATGAGGGAGTTTTAAGGCAATGGATGTATTGGAATGAGCGGTATCACGACATGACGATGTTTTCGTTGTTGAAAAGGGATTTTTGTATGTAGGAATTACCAGGTACAAAACACCATATTTCATTCCCTCCAGTCTAATGAATTATTTTTGCACTAGTCACCTATCTAAAAATTTCGGTTTACTCTAAGATATACACATATTTTACCAATGAGATACCTATTAATTGCAGTATATCTATATGTTTAAAAAATATTTTAGCATCTTTATATCTCTTTTTGTAGGTTTATGGCGTTTTTAACAAAAAATCATATAAAACGCACATGAACAAATTTTTTACACTATTTGCTGTTTGCCTTTTGCAAACTTTTTTATTGAAAGCACAGTATAATAAGCTGGCTATTCCTGATACCCTAGCTGGATATTACGATGCGGGTACCCATGTTACCAACTTTCCTATTTCCATGCATGAAAGTATGACCCAGTTTCTACCCGGAAACCAGACGATTACTGCAGGATTTAACGACAATACCTTTTTAGGACCAACACTTATATTTAACAAGGGCGAAAAAGTGCAGATTAACCTGCTCAATATGCTTAACGATACTACTACTCTGCATTGGCATGGCATACACCTGCCTGCTGTTATGGATGGTGGCCCACACCAAACAATACCACCGGGAACTATCTGGCAGCCCTACTGGACGGTAGATGATGCTGCATCTACCTATTGGTACCACCCCCACCTTCATGGTCATACGAATGAACAAGTAAGGAGCGGTCTCGCAGGTTTGATAATAGTAAGGGATAGTGAAGAAGCCTCCTTGCCATTACCAAGAAGGTATGGACTGGATGATATACCATTGGTAATTACCGACCGTAAATTTGATTCTATTACCAACCAGTTTGATACCATTCAACGCTATGGGGATACAGTGCTTACCAATGGAGTACTGAATGCAGTGGATACCTTACCTGCAAGGGTAATCAGGTTCAGGATATTAGGGGCAGCACAGGAGCGTTGTTACAACCTGGGATTCAGTGATAATACCACATTTTATGTGATTGGCTCTGATGGCAGTTTATTGAATTCACCGGTACCACTCTCCAGGTACCTGCTTTCACCGGGCGAGCGCATTGAAATTCTGGTGAATTTTACCGGAAGGGCTAATAACAGTCTTGACCTTATGGCCTATAATGATTCACTAAACAAAACCACACCTGGTGGTATTCCTTACAATGGCACTTCCCTACCCTTTCTCAATAATAAACTGGGACATAGAAGGTTCAATTTGCTACACTTGCAAATAGGTAGTGCCGGTAGTGGCGGATATACAACTATCCCTACTACTCTTAAAACCAATACGTTCTGGAACATTGCTGATACCAATCTCTCCCGGAAAATGGTTTTTGTAAATGACACTGCTGCAAATATTCCATTTACAATAGATTCCATACCATTTCAGATGGAGTATATTAATAAGACCATTCCGCTTAATAATATAGAAGTATGGACTATCTTCAATAATTCATCATCAGGGCATATTTTCCACATTCATGATATCCAGTTTCACATTATTGAGCGAAAAGATGTTTCAGGTAATATAATTGCTCCAAGGGCGGCAGAAGAAGGATGGAAAGATGTTGTTTTCCTGGATTCGGGTCAAACTCTTTCATTTATTACGAAATTCACTGATTTTGCTGATAGTATTAAACCCTATATGTATCATTGCCATATGCTAGGGCATGAGGATGCCGGAATGATGGGGCAATTCGTTGTTGTTGATAATCATTCATCCGGGATAAAGGACATTAATATTTTGCCTGAATCAGCAGCAATAGTATTTCCAAACCCTGCCACTGATAAGCTATTTGTAGAATTGGAGGATAAGAGTACATCCATTTATTACATAACGATTCTGGATAATGCCGGCAGAACAAAGTACATGTTGCCTAATCCGCATCTGAAAGATGGATTAAACATTGCGGACTTAAAACCTGGAACTTATTTTCTGAGCATTATAGATAATCATGGCAATATTATTCCCAGGAAGTTTGTGAAGATTTAATAACCCTGTTTAGTTAAGTGAATCAGGAACACCCTTGTAATCTTGGTTAAATGCCAATTACAAGGGTGTTTTATTATGTCACTTAGGAACATTGATTAAATAAAGTAAACCATTTGACTTGTTCTTTTCCTTTTCTGCGGCGTTACAAAAGTCCTTAAATAGGTCGCTATTCGCAGATTTTGTGCCTTGCATAAAAGAAAAATACCTGCGCCATATGGTGTACTTTATTTAATAAACGTTCCTTATTTATTTCCAGGTTCGTAAACATAGGCTATCTGGTATGTTGAGGAGCTCAATTCTGAAGAGATTTTACCAAGAGGTAGGTCTTCGGTTTGGGGCGTAGGTTCACAAAGTGAATAGGCATTGCCATTGTAAATGACTGGATTGCCTACAGGTTTGTCGAATTTTACAGCAATTGTCATATGGTGAGGGAAAACCAAAACTATCATGGGGAGCTGGTAAATTTCCTTCACGAGGTAATAAAACAATGCTGCTCTATCTGCGCAGTCACTATTTTCATACAAAAGCGTTTGTTCGGGGAACATGTGCTTCTCCCTGCCAAAATTTTCTAAATCGGGCTTGTATAAAAAGGCATACCGGGTAAAATGCATCAGGTAATCTACCCCTTTTTTAGAGGACATCCCACTAATTTCTTTCTTCAATTGTGGTATCAGGGAATTGTAGGTTTCCTTACTTAGCGGTTCATTAATATACAACTGGTAATCAGCCACCGGATAATTGACGAACATCTTTTTGACATCTGCATTCAGTTTTACCTTGAAGTGGTAATTGACATCGTTATAGTTAAAACTTAGTTCCTTCTCAAAATAGCTTTCCTGGCTAAAATCGGGAAGGTGGGTTAATTTATAAGAGAACTTGTTTTCGGCTCCCTTAATGTCAATGGGGATATTACTCAGTACATGGTGGTCGAAATCGATATTGTAACTATAGTCGTGATAATTGAGGCAGATGTACTTTTTGCCATTTTTCCTAAAAAAGGGGATATCATAAATATCTTCATCGCTCTGCACATAAAAAAGCAACTTACCATCTATTATATTCAGAGTAGCATCATAGCCGGACTGGCAAAGTAAAAACCATTTATAAAGAGTATATCTATAATAATTTTCGGCCTTAGGGCTCATTGATTGGGCTGTTTTCCTAATTAGCTGGTAATACACCCAATCATCGGGATTGTGCTTTGTTTTGTAAGCTAATATGGTTTCTACAACCTGTTGATAATCAGATGCTGAAATCCTACTATAAAAAGCCTTTATAGCGGCAGGAGATAAAGAATCATTAAAGGGTATATCGGTTACATTGGTGCGGGAAAAGCCAATTGAATCTCCATAAAAATCGAAAGATATGCGTGTAGCTTCCACCTGGCCATATAGTAACTTATTGCTACCTACAAGGCACAAAAACAAGAATAATATCCAGATTTTGTATTTCACGTTTTCAAATTCTCAACATAAAGTTAAAATAAGGTAACAATTAATTAATGTTAAGTTTTTGGATTTTCGAAAAATACTAAAAAAAAGTACTTACACTTAGCCATCACTCTTAATAGAACCTACAATTTTAAGAAACTCTGGTTCAACTTTTGGCAATAATTCAGTGGTAATGTCCAATATTACCTGAATGCCTTTCTGTTTTTCAATGAGGTGGACAATATACAAGGTATGAGGAATGCTTTTGGAATCGGTATAATTACTTTTATAACCAATTGCGTTTTTATGTTTCAGTTTTGGATTCTTGCCTGAAGCATCCAGCACTTCATTCACCTCAAATGGCTTCTGGATTCTTTTTTGCATGGAGTAACTAACCACACTTAAGGTATCTGGTACATTTTCTGCAATGAATGATAGATTTGCAATAACACCTCTACCCTTTGCATCCACAATAGCTTGTCTTTTATACTTGTAAATAATTAGGGAGTTAGTATTATTCGCTTCTCCTTTCTTCCATGTATTGGTAGGCAAATAAAATTCTATACCCAAATCTTTCAGTTTTTCAACCTGAGCATATACTGAGGTTGTGAGCAATAATATTATGCTTAGGATGAGTAGTTTTCTCATGGTGCAATTTTGAGAATAAAGGTAGGAAATCGTGAAAATAATATCTCAATATAAATCAAATATCCAGCACCACCACTTTGAAAACCAAGAAAACAAATAATACTATTATCTGATTTTAGTAAAATGAATTAACTTTACTTAGCCAAATTTCATTTTATGTTCCGTTATCTAATGGTTATAAGCTTGCTACTTTGTTCAGCAATAGCTTGCAGAAAAGCCGCACCGAGATTGGTCTATATGAATACCGCCACCATAACAGGACCCAACCTATCTATGACAGCTTGTGGTGCTGCCTATAGGATAATCATTCATGGTAGTTCAGAAGTTGGTGCACAATTTAATATATTGCCTTCGGTTAGCGGCATAGACCTTGCAACCGTTACTTTCCCATTGGAAGTAAAGATTAACTGGCACCACAACATAGGCAGTAGTTGTGATACATTGGTGAATATAATTACTATTGACAATGTAGCTTTGATACCATAAGCGCATAAAAGCAATGAAATGATTGAAAACCTTATTTTCTAAGGTGGCTAATAGACATTTTGTTACTTTTGCTGAAATAATCCATTTAGGATTGATTAGAAATAATGGCTGATAATAACAGATATAATTTACGTGGCGTATCTGCCCAAAAAGAAGATGTACATAAAGCAGTAGCAAAATTAGATAAGGGATTATATCCCAATGCCTTCTGCAAAATCTACCCTGATTATCTGGGCAATGACCCCGATTTCTGTAACCTGATGCATGCAGATGGTGCAGGTACCAAGTCGATCTTAGCTTATTTGTATTGGAAGGAAACCGGAGACCTTGGTGTATGGAAGGGAATAGCTATTGATAGCATTGTAATGAACATTGACGACCTGCTTTGTGTGGGTGCTACAGGGCCTTTTACCTATTCTAGTACAATAGGACGTAATAAACACCTTGTACCAGGTGAGGTGATATCAGCAATCATCAATGGCACTCAGGAATATTTTGAACAACTTAGTGAATATGGCATAGATGTATACCTGATGGGTGGAGAAACCGCAGATGTAGGTGATGTAGTGAGAACAGTAATTGTAGACGGCACTATGGCTTGCAGGATGGAGCGTAGCAAACTGGTGACCACTGAAAAAATGATAGCAGGTGATGTTGTAGTATCCCTGGCTAGTTATGGGCAAGCTACATACGAAACTGAATATAATGGTGGCATGGGCAGCAATGGGTTGACCAGTGCCCGCCACGAAATGCTTAAAAAAGATTATGCCCGCAAATACCCTGAAAGTATAGACCCTAATCTGCCTGATGAGGTAGTATATAACGGTAAATATGCAGTAACTGATGCAACACCTACCCCATTAGACATTGGGAAACTGATACTCTCTCCCACCCGCACCTATGCCCCGGTGGTATTGGAGGTATTAAAGCATCATTTTGATAAAATACACGGTATTATACATTGCAGCGGTGGTGGCCAAAGTAAGTGCCTGCATTATTTACCAGGTCCATTAAGAGTGGTTAAGAATAACCTGTTGCCAATACCACCCTTGTTCCAAATGATACAGGAATCGGCAGGCACTGATTGGAAGGAAATGTATCAGGTATTCAATATGGGCCAAAGGTTGGAAATCTTTACTGACCGGGATACAGCTGAGCACATAATAGCCATCTCCAAAAGCTTCAATATCGATGCGCAGATATCAGGCTATGTAGAGAATGCAGATAAAAAAGAAGTGGTAATAGAAAGTGAGTATGGAAGGTTTGTCTACAATTAATCGGGTTGTTAACGGAAACATAAATACACTATTTCTAGTCGAAAAATGGTTTCATTGATTTGGTTAATTGAATTGTGGCACGAAATGTGTTGCAATGAAATGACATTGTAAACAATCAAAATTTATCTTTATGAAATTCAAAGGCTCATTATTAACATTATTATGCGTATTTCTGTTCAGTACGCTATTTGCACAGGATAAAATCTTCAAGAAAAATGGGGAAGTTATTGATGCTAAGGTAAAGGCAATAACACCTGAAATGGTTACATTTAAAAAATTTGACAATCCAGATGGTCCTGATTATTCTATTCCAAAACAAGATGTAGTAAAAATTAAATACCAGAATGGCAGTGAAGACATTTTTGAGGAAAATAATGATAGGATCGGAGTGAATTCTGCAAATGTGAATACAAGAACAAAAACTGCCATTAATAATAATATTGTATCATTTGCACCAATTGAAGTTAACGATAATGGTTATGGAGTTGGATTTTCATATGAGCGTTTATTAGACAAAACAGGCTGGGTAACTTTTTTTGTGCCTGTATACTTAACTTTTACCAATAGGTCTATTACTAACCCATATACAGGAATTGAGGATATAAAACACTCACCTATGTTCTATTTGTCACCGGGCATAAAAATCTATACCAACCTTAATAGCACAAGAAAGGCGAAATATTCTATATGTCCATCTTTGCTTTTTGCAACAGGACGAGGCTATCGTAATTATAGTAGTGATGTACCTGAGCAGAACAAAACCCAAAT
>CANGSR010000230.1 GCA_947456055.1 Chitinophagaceae bacterium | reverse complement strand
GGCCGGTTGGTTGTGAATTCTGATTATATTGAATCAAGAAATTCGCTTACAAGGGGATATACAGTTTATATATCCTGCCCAGGGATTAAAAATCTAAATCTAAAGAACGAATATACAAAAGAAGGAAAGTTAGTGACAGATAGTGTAAGCTATTGGCCTGAATATTATCGGAGTTCCCTAACAGGTTTTACATTCGATAGTATGAATATATATCAAGATAATGGTTGTGCCTTAATACTTGATAGTAATAATATTGGTAAGCTTAACCATTATTTAGGTAAGACTATTGCCAGTTCATCTGTATTAACTCTTGCCTCTGGGAATAAGATAAAATCACTGTTTTTGGATACAAGGAATAATAGTATTGTTACTTTGGGCTGCACAGTAGATTCATTAAGATATAATCTTGATGATAGTGCAGAAATCAGATTTAGTGGTTTTGTTTATAAAAAACTACATAAAAGTAAATAAGTGTTTGGAGCTTTAAGTGAATTAAAAGCTTGTTTTACTTTAATGCATTTATTTGATTTTCATTTGACCATCAATGAGGAAAAATATATTAGTGCTAATCTATAGTAGTTAGTTGTTCAGGCTGAAAGAAAAACAGGTATAAGGAGGAATAGCTATGGAATTCAAAGATAATGAAGCGATTTACCTGCAGATAGCAGGCTATCTGGGGGAGCATATACTGGTGGGTAAGTGGGCTGAGGAGCAAAAGATACCCTCGGTAAGGGAGCTTGCGGTGACCCTGGAGGTGAACCCCAATACGGTGATGCGGGCCTACGAATTTATGCAAAACCAGGAAGTGATTTATAACAAAAGGGGGCTGGGCTTCTTCGTGTCGCCAAATGGGGCTGATAAGGTAAGGGCCTTTAGGAAGGCCAGGTTCATGGAAGAGGAATTGCCTGTTTTGTTCAGGAACATGACTTTGGTGGGGATAGGTATGGATGAGGTGAGGGCTGAATTTGAAAAATATATTTCTAAAAACAATTCTTAAACGAAATTTAAAATGAAAACAAGCATAAAATTGGTATTACTCACCGTCCTCATCCTGTTGGGATTTATGACAGCCTATAATCTGGAATTGAAGGCTTTATATTTTAGTAAAAGCCATCTCGACCCCTACCGTGACTTTACGGCTCTTGATTTTAAGGGTTTTGATGCTATTGATGTGGTGTCATCGGGAGTGGCTAATGTGAAGATAATACAGGGGCCATTTAAGGTAATGGTTTACACACCTCATTCCAAATTTATACAGGTGAGTCAAAATGGGCAGCGGTTGAAGGTTTTTGCCTCTTATAATACTAAAGAGGAATTGGTGAATAGGTATTATTCAGACCAAAGAGTAATTATATCCTGCCCAAACCTTAAGGAACTGAACCTGGATAATCATAATTTGGCTGATAATGAATCCAGGACAGGAATGAAAGGTGATTTGAGAAACTCACGTGAAAATAGATTGTTTGGCTTTAGTATAGACAGCCTTAGGCTTAGTGTGGATGAGGGCTCCTATTTTGTAATGGATAGTAATAGGATAGGCTATCTGGATGCGAAGGTAGGGATGGCTACAAATAGTTCACCACTATTTTATATCAATGAAACGAATAAAATTAATGCCGCCAACCTTGATATTCAGAACAAGACAGAGTTTCATTTCTATTCAGTCATTCCTGGTTTGAAGTATAGCCTCAGTGATAGTGCTGATTTGCATACTAGTGGTGCGGTGAGTAATGCAATGAGGAGATAGGGGGTGAATAAGAATTTACAGAATTTAAGAATTGGTAGGAATCTTTTTATGGGAATGGCACGCCATTGTTGGTGTTTTCACCAACAATCCGTGTGTTTAGCGAATTTAGTAAGCAATTATTGGTTAGGCAAGGTTGCTAACCTCGATGGATGTTGGTGGAAACACCCAACATAGGCTTGGGTTAGGAATGCTATTGGGTTTGGGTGGTTGTTGGGCTTTTGTACTTTGAATTTCGGTCAGAGACCGACGGATTTGTTTAGACACGAGTGATCCTACGGAACACTTGCGCCAGGGGAAACTAGTGAGAAGCGTGGTGAGCAATATTATTAGGCGTGAAGTGTATTTCATGGATTGACTTTTTAATGATGTATGAATACCTCATGTTATTTGTTTGTTATGTCAAACCTGCCTTCTGTAATATGTACAAATTTGCCTTCATCATTTATGGCATCGAAGGCGAATGTTCCTGATATGTGTTTGCCACTATAAGCAATAATGTTTATAGAGCCTCCGTGAGAGGAGTCGGTAGTAAAAGCACTATTGGAAGATTCGGTAACATAAGAAGCACCTAATGGAATATAAGTATTTGGATTATATCCTGTTATGATTGGGTAGTTGCCAAGCGTATCATTATATATGATATGTAAACTAATTCCAGTTTTTGGGCTTCCATTATCCCCCTCAACAATAATTAATCCAAACCATGTCATAGGATTGAACATTACACCATAAGGATCCATAAATTGCCTATTATTGTTTCCTGATACTATGACCACTTTCCCATTTACCTTGCATGCAAGTACATTTGCGCCAGTGTTTGTAATAGGTGGTAGGGTTGCTTCTTTGTGACAACTAGTGAGAAGCGTGGCAAGTAGGACGAAATAGAAGATGGTGTATTTCATGGGGTAATATTTACATCTAAGTTAGGTGTAAATATTGCAATAACAACAATTTCTATTAAATATTGGTTGGTTTTTTTAGGTTAAATATTCGTTTCCTATAAAAAGCAATTTGGCTGAGATAATTTTCAGGTAGGTTTTTGCTAAATAAAATTGTTAAACCAGATGAGTATTGGCAAATCAATTTTGTTGTTCCGAGATGTTCCTTAGGGGCATCCGGAACTATAAATAAAACTCCTTCTTATATGGCCTTCAAATGCAATAGTCCAATTCATTTCCGAAAGCCATTGCCCTATAATGAAAATTTTTCTGTAATAAGAATAATCACCTTCAACCTGTGGTTCAGACATCCCCGAAAAACTCATCAATCTCCCTTCTCTGTTTCTTGGTGGGGTGTCCAGTCTTGCTCAATCGTTTCCCTGTATAGAAACTAGTGCCCACATGGTGGTTCAATTGTTTATCCTCCTCTGTAGTGTGGTCAATATAATTCTTTATCGCTTCCTCATACCCTACCCTCTTTTCAATCAGGCCTGTCACCTCAATCGTCCACTTACGGTCAGGAGTCCTGATAGTATACTGGTCGCCTATGGAAACAGGGCGTGATGGCTTTACATTCAGCGCATTAAATTTCACCTTACCCTCGTCAATAGCCGTAGTAGCCAGCGTACGGGTCTTAAAAATGCGAATTGCCCACAAATATTTATCCAGTCTTAGCTTCTCCATTTTTTACTGGTATTAGATGAAATTCTTTTTTAGATTTTTTCTGCTTTCCAACAGCCTCAAAGCAAAGGTTCTTTTCTGTAGCCCCGGCCGTTAGGCCGGGGAATAAAACAATTTCGTATATGGCTTTAGCCAAAACACTATCTAATTATATAACAAAATTAGGTAGCCGACCTTCCATATACAAATTTATATTTCCACAAAAAACCACCTACTCCAGGGAGTGTATCCCCCTTAATAAACGTTTCCACCTTATGCCGTCCTTACCATAGCTCAGCCACACAAACCACGCCTTGCCCACAATATGGTCTTGTGGCACAAAACCCCAGTAGCGCGAATCGAGCGAATTATGCCTGTTATCACCCATCATCCAGTAATAATCCATTTTAAAGGTATACGATGTAGCCTCCTTGCCATTAATGATAAACCTGCCATCCTTTTCCTCTAGGGTATTCCCTTCATAGTTCCTGATGATTCTGCGGTACAGGGCTATATTTTGCGGGCTCAGCATAACGGTAACCCCTTCCTTAGGCACCGTCATTGGCCCGAAATTATCCCTGTTCCACTTAAAGTTCACTGTATCATGCGGAAACACCCAGTCACCGGGATAAATAGGTGCAAATTGCGCAGGGTATTTCATCAGCTCCACAGAGGCCACATTTGTTGCTTTCTTCACCACATCCACCTGGCAATTTTCCAGGTTATAAATATGCTGGTCAATCTGTTCCAATGGCTCATCAACCATTGGCGATTGGTTCATCCCTTTAGTTATCACCCTGTAATTCAGTTTCGAATGGGGGTAAAGCTTATTTGGCGCCCCATTTATATATACCCTTGCATCCTTTATTTCAAGCAGGTCGCCAGGCATGGCAATGCACCGTTTTATATAATTCTCCTCCTTATCTACAGGCCGGGTGATAATTTTATAATTGGCCAGTACCTCTGCCCTGCTGCTGCTCCGGCACACACGGTAATAATCGTCATCGGCCATTTCGGTAATCACCGTATCGCCGGCCGGGAAATTAAATACCACCACATCATTACGCTCCACATGCCCAAAACCCGGCAAGCGGTGGTAGTTCCAGCGCACAGCATCCGAATATGATTTACCCCCAACCAATGGCAAAGTATTGTGTACCAACGGGATGGCCAGTGGTGTCATAGGCACCCTGGGGCCATAAGCCATCTTACTTACAAACAGGTAATCATTCACCAACATCGTCCCCTCCATACTACCCGTAGGTATTGTAAAAGCCTCAAAAAAGAAAATACGGATAAGCGTTGCAGCTACAATGGCAAAAAGTGCAGCATCAAGCCACTCACGGATAACCGACTTTTTTTGCGTAGGGATTTCAGTATTAGTTGACTGTTCGTTATTAGAGTTGGTAGAATTTACAGACATTAGAGGATTTGAGTAATGCCAAAAGTAACAAATCCATAATTAAGAACAGAATATGCCTTGCAGTGGCCCAATATTTAACAAATGAACAATGAAATCCTTAAAATTTGATGCCCACTCTGTTTTTTATTGACCAATAAATACCTAATTTTGCACCGAAATTACCATTTTTATTAAATAATAATATGTCAGGACAACTTAAAGAGGTTCGGAACAGGATAAAATCAGTAACATCTACCCAGCAGATCACCAAGGCAATGAAAATGGTGAGCGCCGCAAAACTGCGCCGTGCCCAGGATAGCATTATCCAGATGCGTCCGTACGCACAGAAGCTTCAGGAAATGTTGAGCAATATAGTAAGTGGTTCATCATCTGATGGCGGTATGGCCTTAGCTGAAGAACGCCCTGCTGAGCGCATCCTGATGATACCTATCACCAGCGACCGTGGCCTTTGTGGTGGTTACAATGCCTATGTAATCAAAATGACCCGTGAAGTTATCCGCAGCAAATACGCCAGCCAGGAAGCTAAGGGTAATGTAACCATATTACCATTGGGTAAAAAGGGATACGAATATTTCCAGCGCAATAACTACAAGCTAATAGATAATTATTGGACCATATTCTCCGACCTTAGTTTCGACAATGTGCGCCGTGCAGCAGTATATGCACAGGAAGCATTTTTGGAGAAAAAATACGACCGTGTTGAGTTGGTATACAGCCAGTTTAAAAACGCTGCCACCCAGATATTTATAGCAGAGCCCTACCTGCCAATACCAAAAACCGAACCAAAGCCAGGTGCAAAATCAACCGACTTCATATTCGAGCCATCTAAAGATGTATTGCTTAAAGAATTGATGCCTAAGATCTTGAATACCCAGGTTTACAAAGCTATACTCGATGCCAACGCATCAGAACATGGCGCCAGGATGACTGCAATGGACAAGGCCAGTGAAAATGCCAACGACCTGCTTAAATCCCTTAAAATCTCTTACAACCGTGCCCGCCAGGCCGCTATCACTACCGAGCTTACAGAAATCGTTAGTGGTGCAGCAGCACTCCAGGGTTAATAATAGTTCCCACATTTCCCAAAAGCCACCGCACCCCGGTGGCTTTTGTATTTTACCCCCGCACCTGGCGGGCTTGTTCCTACAGGATTACCCGTGCCTACCAAATCAGACTGTATCCAAACACTCCGTATTTTGTAAACATCGGCTAGAATTATCCATAAAAAGTGTGAACTACTTTAAAAGCGATACCAATCCTACCAATTTTTCAACCGTCATAGCTTTTCAGCGAAGATGGTCTAATCCAGATACGCCCCACACTACTTCGCAATAGGTGGCGCTGGTGCGGTGGTTTTAATCCAGGCCTGCATAAAGGCAGGGTCGAGTTGGTAATAGGCCATTACACTCTTATACTCCACTACCCCATCATTAACCCAAAATATAGATGGTACACCGGTACCGGACATTTTAATAAAATCGGGGGTATTCTTGTAAAGGATATAGGGTACTTTTTCAGAATGGGTTTCATCGAAAAATGACTTGCGCCAGGTATTAGAACCATTAAGCACCATGTATAAGGGTATCTCAGGGTGTTCCTGGTGAATCATGCCCATCAATATACCTGCCTTACGGCAATGGGGGCAAGTGAGGCTCATAAAGGCTATGATATGTTTGCCTTTTCTGAGGTCAATATTTGGAATGGTGTCATTTTTATAAAGCAAATCCAGATCCAGGGCCTGGGTCATTCTTACCGGCTCAGTGCCAATAAAAATATTATTTACCAAAAATGGCACTGTAAATGCTATTGTGGCGACAAACATCGCCACATAAACCATATATATAGGCTCAGATTTAATTAGTTTTATTAGATTGAAGCCTTTTTTCTTATTAATAACCTGATGCTCATTAATAATTGGCATCACTGAATCTGCAGCCTCCATATTTATATCCTGCGACTCATCAGCATTCAATAAAATTTCTCCAACTGGAACAGGATTAGGGATATCAGTATTTCCCATTACTTCCTGTTCTGCGGGTTGTAGATATTTCTTTTGTCTTGGGGGATAAATAAACCATAAAATAACAGTGGCCACTATCATGGCTATATTTTTAAAGATAGCCTGCAGAGGGGTCATTTGCAATTTATCGCCGAAACAACCACAATTGCCTGAATTGCCCTGCTTTAAAATAATTACAGTGAGGTAGATGATGAATATTGTCAGCAAACTAATAATAGCTGGATAGGTGAATTTCTTCAAAAAAACATGCGCTAAGAGCATCAAACCCAGAAATAACTCAAACCCTACCATCAAGCGGGCTATAATGCCAGCGCCAATTATACTACTGATTCCTAAATCCAAAAATGTCCACTGGAAGCGGTCGAATGCATTATCATCGGGCAGCATATGAAACCCCGAAAAGCGGATACCTGATTTGCTATAGGCCGAATATAGGAATGTAACCGACAATGCCAGCAATAGCAGAAGACCTACAATAAGTTGAATGTAATAAATTGCTCCCTTGCGGCCTTGAGTTGTGGTATCCATATTGAAAACAAGTTTCAAAATTAGGAATGTTGATTCAATAAAATTTATCAGTGGGCGTAGTTATTTTTCTTTTATGCAAGGCGCAAAATCTGCGAATAGCGACCTATTTAATGACTTTTGTAACGCAGTAGAAAAGGAAAAGAACAAGCCAAATGGTGAATTTTATTTAATCATCATTCCCCAGACCTTTATCAACAGGGGAATTGGTAAAATTTTATTAATAAAGATAACAATTTTCTACTGTTGTGATGCCATTATTTAGGTAACTACCAGATTCGCTTTCACATACATTTTTTGCCTTGTCTTTTACATCGGTCACACTATATTCTTTTGTAGTACTATCGGGCAAACCCGGTACACCGCTATATTTAATATCGCAATGGCAGGTGTAGTTCTTTACACATGAATTCATTGTGAATAATAAGGCGAAAGCTGTAACAAATAATAAAGGCGTGCGGAATTTCATGTATACTTCTAAAATTTGTGGTGTAAGGTAGTAAGATGAAGTCAAAAATCAAAATTCAATGCCAGGAAATTGGCCAAGGACTGATTTTTTTTCTGTTTCATGACCATTCTGATAATTTTTCTTGAAAATACAATGCCTTTACCTACTAAATAAATAGAACAGACTTATAGTCATAATATTTCAACATCG
>CANGSR010000229.1 GCA_947456055.1 Chitinophagaceae bacterium | reverse complement strand
TATTATGAGATAGCTGCAACATTTTATTGCTGATTTTTAATCAGCAATATTACCTAGGCAATTCACTATTAACAATATGTGGTTGGACGGTCGCTTACCTTACAATACCACAAGAATTCAGAATTGAGATAATGAATTCGGAATTGGTGTTATATACATCTAAATCTATTTTAGCCCAAGTATTATTGAACCTTTGCAGCAATGCAATTAAGTATAATGATAAACAAATCGGAGAACTTTCAATTTCGGCATTTGAAAATAAGAATACTTGGGAAATCCATGTAAAAGACAATGGCCCAGGCATAAGCAAAGAGAATCAAGCAAAAGTATTTGACTTATTTACTACATTAGGAGTTCCAGATAGATACAATAAAAAAGGTACAGGTATTGGATTATCTACAGTTCAGCGATTGGTGCAAAAACTTAATGGTTCTATTAAAATTGAATCAGAACCTGAAAATGGGTGTTGTTTTTATGTAAGCATTGGAAAGTAGAAAAACCGTTTACAACCACTTCTCATAAAGCAACCTTGTTACAAAATATCCTTCCCGCTCCAAAAATCCACGGGCACGTGCATTATTGATTAGCGTATGCCGACAGATGCGTTTTACCCCCTTTTGAATGTAAATATTCTCAATTTCCGTATTAAGTTTTTTATAGACCCCATGCCCCCTGTATTCTGGCACCACAAACCCATCTGAAATATACAATTCCTTACCCATATAGATTTCTATCCTACTGTCGTCCTGTTCTTCAATGTAGCCAAAAATAAATCCTGCAGGGGCATCATTAATATATGCAATAAGAAAAGTGCCCTCATATTCTTCCTGCATCATAATAATATGACGCATATATCCATCTTGGATATTTGGCCATAAGTCAGTCTTATCAAACAGGCTATGTTCATGAACATGCAATTCCTTCATCATTTCTGTTATCTCCTCCAGATCTTCTGCTATTTTTACCGACTTTATGATTACTTGTGGCTCCATTGAAACCAAAAATACTCAATTCAAGCCAAAACCTACAAATCAAATCGGGTATTTGCTCAGTTTTATCAGAATGTAGAGGTTCAGTATTCTCCAATATTAATTGCTACACAAAACCCAAAATCACAAATTACCATACCCTAATCACTCTAGTATGTTTAGCTTTTATTACCTTAGCATTGTTTTAGTGGACAAAGCTTAATCAATCTATGTTCCTGATTCACTTATTCGTAATAGTGCTCAATTGATATTTTACATTGAAAAACGTCCAATTATTTATTCCCTGCTTTGTAGACCAGCTTTATCCTGAAACAGGAATGAACATGGTAAAGGTTTTGGAAAAATTAGGCTGTAAGGTAAATTACAACCAAAAACAAACCTGCTGCGGACAGCCCGCTTTTAATGCTGGCTATAGGGATGAAGCAAAATCTGTAGCAACTAAATTCCTGCACGATTTCAAGGAAAACTCCTTTATCGTTGGACCAAGTGGTAGTTGCACTGGTTATGTGCGTAATTTTTACGAAACCTTGTTCGACAATAGTTCTGACCATAACTTGAGCAATCAGGTTTGTGGCAACATGTTCGAGTTCACCGAATTCCTTACAAAAGTTTTAAAAATTGAGGATATTGGTGCCACGTTTAATGGCAAAGCAACTTACCACGATGCTTGTGGTGCCCTAAGGGAATGTGGCATAAAAGCAGGCCCAAGGAAACTACTCAATAAGGTAAAAGGACTGGAATTGGTAGAAATGAAGGAATGTGAAACCTGCTGTGGTTTTGGCGGCACATTCGCAGTGAAGTTCGAACCTATATCAATGGGTATGGCACAAACAAAGGTAAAAAGCGCACTTGATACCGGTGCTGAATACATCATTACTACTGATGTTTCTTGCATGATGCATATGCAGGGATATATTAATGAAAACAGGCTACCAATTAAGACAGTGCATATTGCAGATGTACTGGCAAGTGGCTGGTAGAGAGATTGATTTAACCCAAATTGCTATAAATACATTTAATTGCTTATTCGAATTAAAATTTGTAATTTTATACCTATGCAAATACCAACTCAAAATAAGTTAAATATTGCACAACTTAATCTGATTAAGTCATTCCAATATTTGCGTAATGATGCGGAGATTAATGAAATTGATTCGCTAATCAATTTTTATTTGGAGAAGAAACTTGATGATGCAATTACCGTTGCTGAAAGTAAAAATAACTATACAACAGAAGTTTACGAACAATGGCTAAAAAGCGGAATAAAGTAATCCTTCATGAAAATCGTATTAGACACCAACTGTTTTATAAGTTGTATTGGAAAATCATCACCATATCGTAATGTATTCGATTCATTTTTAAGGGAACAATACACTCTCTGTGTTTCCACAGAAATCTTACTTGAATATGAGGAGGTCTTTTTAATTAAATGGGGTAACGACGTTACTATCAATTTGCTTAGCAGGTTGGTAAGAGCAAGAAACATTGAGTTCTCCACAATATTCTTCAATTTCAATATGGTAAATAATGATGAGGATGATAATAAATTTGCAGATACATTCCTTTCATCCAATGCCGACTACATTGTAAGTAATGATTCAAAATTACTAGCATTAAACAAATCAGTATTCCCTGAATTTACAGTCCTAACTCTACAGGAATTCTCGCAAATACTCTAATTCAGTTTTGTGCCGAAATTAGATTCAAAAATAGGTTCTCAAAACACCCGCTAACCGAATACCAATTCAACCTATTATATTAACTACATGTGAATTAATATCTGGACTAAATCTAAAACTTAGTCTAAATTTGACATTCAGGTAAAGCGTTTAACTATTGACTGATGAATTCAAGTTCGTTTTTTAACTTTTGAATTTCAGCCCAAGCGTTTTAACTTTTGACTTTTAAATTTGACTAAATAAAAATGGCAGAATTACAGAACCAATACAATGAGGATAGTATAAAATCGCTGGATTGGCGGGAACATATAAGGCTGAGGCCGGGTATGTATATCGGTAAGCTAGGCGATGGAAGCAGTGTAGATGATGGTATCTATGTATTGGTAAAAGAAGTGATGGATAACTGTATCGATGAATTTGCCATGGGGCAAGGGAAACGTGTGGAACTAACCATAAGCGATGGGCAAGTAACGGTGCGTGACTTTGGACGTGGTATCCCATTAGGTAAAGTAGTTGATGTTGTAAGCAAGATTAATACAGGCGCCAAATACGATTCTAAAGCATTCCAGAAATCAGTGGGTCTGAATGGTGTGGGTACCAAGGCGGTAAATGCTCTTAGCAAGTATTTCAAGGTAGCCTCCTTCCGTGAGGGCAAAACAAAGGTAGCGGAGTTCGAAAGGGGTATTTTGGTAAAGGACCACCCTGAAACTGAAACTACTTCACTCAATGGCACGTTGGTCGTTTTCCGTCCTGATGAAACTGTATTCAGGAACTACCATTTTATTCTTGAATACCTTGAAAACCAGGTTTGGAACTATTGCTTCCTCAATGCTGGTTTGCTGATTCATTTCAACAACAGGAATTTCGTTTCAAAAAATGGCCTGCTTGACTTATTAACCCGTAAGACCAATCCCGAATCAAACAGGTACCCAATCATACACCTGAAAGGGGCCGATATTGAAGTTGCGGTAACCCATACCGGCGACTATGGTGAGGATATTTACTCTTTTGTAAATGGGCAACACACTACACAGGGTGGTACCCACCAGGCAGCCTTTAGGGAGGCATTTGTAAAGACCATCCGTGAGTTTTATAAAAAGGATTATGACGCATCTGATGTAAGGCAGAGTATATGCGCTGCCATATCCGTGAGGGTGCAAGAGCCAGTATTTGAGTCACAGACCAAAACAAAGCTGGGCTCTCAATACGTTTGGGACAATGGCCCATCAATGAAGGCGTTTATTGGCGATTTCCTGAATAAGGAATTAGACAATTACCTACATAAAAACCCAGCAGTTGCAGATGCACTTAAAAAACGAATTGAACAAAGCGAGCGTGAGCGCAAGGAACTATCAGGCATAAGAAAGCTGGCTAATGAGCGTGCCAAAAAAGCCAACCTGCATAATAAAAAGCTACGTGATTGTCGAATTCATCTCAACGACGAACCACCTAATAAGGGTCGTGATGAGTATAATCTGAAACAACAGGAATCCACCATATTCATCACCGAGGGTGATAGTGCGAGTGGTAGCATTACCAAAAGCCGCAGTGTAGAAACCCAAGCTGTATTCAGCCTTAGGGGTAAGCCACTCAATTGCTATAGCCTCACCAAAAAGGTGGTATACGAAAACGAGGAATTCAACCTCCTCCAGCATGCTCTGAATATAGAAGAAGGCATGGATGGGCTTAGGTACAACAATATTGTTATAGCCACCGATGCCGATGTGGATGGCATGCACATCCGCCTCTTAATTATGACTTTCTTCCTCCAGTTCTTCCCTGATCTGGTCAGAGGCAACCATATTTATATTTTACAGACCCCATTATTCCGTGTGCGCAATAAGGTAAAGACCATCTATTGCTATAGTGATGAAGAAAGGCAAAGGGCCATACATGAAATAGGAGTAAAAGCCGAAATAACCCGATTCAAAGGACTTGGTGAAATAAGCCCTGAGGAATTTTCACAGTTCATAGGGGTTGATATCCGCAAAGACCCGGTGCTTATTAGCCAGGATGCACAAATTCAAAAATTATTGGAATACTACATGGGCAAAAACACCCCACAGCGCCAGGTATTTATTATAGATAACCTTCGTATTGAAAAAGATTTGGCTGAGGAATTAGGTATTGAAGTGGGGTAAGAATTTTAAAGGCATTATTAGTCCAGGTGAGATTGGAGTAATGGTGCCTTTTTTAGCCCTATTCCCCATTTTTTAAAAATATGCATTTTAGGGTTTGGGGCAATGGTTTCGTTGTAAGTGATTGACTATAAATCACATGTGTTATTTCGTAATTTCCCAAAACGCCCCATTATGCCCCATCAAAATTTTTATCTGATTTTTTAGTAGCCCCGGCATTTATGCCGGGGAATATGTTTTAATTTAATGTGGCTTTAGCCAAAATTGGTTTGAGGGGATTCCACCTTGTTAGTGAAGATAACATTTTTCAAATTATTAAAACAAACCGGCAACTCCTTGGAAGTAGATAACAATTTCCTACTTTTTTATTGCAAACCTAAAGTCTCACTGGGACAATGCCGCATTTTCTGAAAATAAATATTCTCCGATATGGGGCAATGATAACGTTGTAAGTGATTGGCTGTTAGTTACATGTGCCATTTCGTAATTTCTCAAAATACCCCATCATTACCCAAATGCCACCTCGGTTTATGTTAACCACTGATTGAAGCTGATTATTCTGATTTGACTGAAAATACAGACCGGTAGTCCCTCTGGGACATTAACCCATTTCCTGTAATTTCACTACAAACCTATTGTCCCTCCGGGACAATGCATCAATTCTGAAAATAAATTATTTTTCGGTTTGAGGCATTGGTTTCGTTGTAAGTGATTGACTATAAATTACATGTGTTATTTCGTAATTTCCCAAAATGCCCCATCGTTGCCACACATTGCCACAAAATTTTCCGATTTTGAACTTTATCTCGTCCTGATTTTAGTTAAAACTATTTGGAGTTAATCCTGCTATTGGTTGACAACTAATTGTTTAGAATATTAAAAAGGCCACCTGAAAAAATCTGCTGGCCCTTTCTTACAAAATCTATTTACCTCTATACATTCTTCTCCATTACAAAGTTCAGCCCAAAGAAAAAGTATTCCCTGCGTAGACCCTTACCTGCCTGTATTTTCTGTTCTCTTTCCAATAAGTCTTCGGGGGTGGAGAACTTATAATGTACCGGTAGGAAATACCTGATATACTGCACACTACCCATAGCCAGGTGGAAACCGTTATTTATAAATAGTTTATCCCAATCTTCCAGGCTGCGGATATTTTCATTACCCAGCATTATTTCCTTTTTCAGCTTCTCATCATATATGGTGATGATACGCTTATTGCCCCTGTATTTATAGAGCTTTATCCGCTGTATGATATTATTCCCATTTTCCTCTATCGACAATAATTTACCACCCTTTTTAAGGCTGCTATGGAAGATTTGGAGTGCATCATTAATGGGTTCCAGGTGGTGCAAGGTATCTTGTACTATTATCCAATCATAAATACCAGGCTCGGGCTTATTGTCAAATAAATTTTCATAGGTACAGGTAAACAATGATGTATCACCATATTTGCTCCAGTATTCCTTTCGTTTCTGTATGGTTTCAAAGTAAAACTCAAGGGTGGTGCCATAAGTTTTAATGCCATTCATAGCCAGGAAGAGGCAGGTGGTACCATAGCCGCAACCACAATCCCATATAGACAGGTTCTTCCTGAAATTACCGGTATCATTCGAATCTACCAGATACTTTTTGATATAACGCAAACGTTGCAGGAAATAATTCCTCCTGAAGTGCCATGATGACTTCTTACCAAGGAATTTATAATAGGGTTGCATCTCGGTATGCACTTCCAATTCTTTAAGCATCAGTTCAAAGAACTGCTCGGGTGACATCATGTTTTATTGTAAAAAGTAAAAAGTAAAAAGTTAAAACACCAATTAGGATGCCCAAATGTAAGAAGTATAATGTAAAAACAGAACCTATTTAAAACTATAATAACGCCACAGGAATAGTGTGGCGTTATTTGGCAATAAATTATATAAACTACTATTCTACAGCAAGTGCTTGCCTGATTCGGGCTTCCATTTCGTCCATCATTTCAGGGTTGTCGAACAGGAACTGTTTTACAGCATCTCTGCCCTGCCCTATCTTGCTATCTCCATAGCTGAACCATGAACCACTTTTCTGGAGGATGCCTAATTCAACACCCATATCTATTATCTCACCTACTTTGCTGATACCCTCACCAAAGATGATATCAAATTCCACCTGCCTGAATGGTGGTGCAACTTTGTTTTTCACCACCTTTACCCTGGTACGGTTACCACTTGCGTGCTCGCCATCCTTAATCTGACTAATACGACGGATATCCAATCGCACAGAAGCATAGAATTTCAATGCATTACCACCGGTAGTGGTTTCAGGGTTACCAAACATAACACCTATCTTTTCCCTAAGCTGGTTGATAAATATGCAGCAACAACCCGTGCGGGAAATGGTAGCGGTGAGCTTACGCAATGCCTGGCTCATCAACCTTGCTTGCAAGCCCATTTTGCTTTCGCCCATTTCACCTTCAAGCTCGCCCTTAGGTACGAGTGCAGCTACAGAGTCAATAACCACCACATCTACCGCACCGCTCGAAATAAGACGGTCGGCAATTTCTAAACCTTGCTCACCGTAGTCGGGCTGAGAAATAATGAGGTTATCAACGTCTACACCCAACTTGCGGGCATAGTTAGAGTCGAAAGCATGTTCTGCATCTATAATAGCGCAGATACCACCTTTTTTCTGGGCCTGTGCAATAGTATGTATGGCAACGGTAGTTTTACCGGAAGATTCAGGGCCATATATTTCTATAATACGTCCCCTAGGCAATCCACCCACACCCAATGCTACATCAAGCCCGATAGAACCGGTGCTGATAACATCCATCTTTTCTTTCTGCTTGTCGCCAAGCATCATCACACTACCCTTTCCATAATCCTTCTCGATTTTATCGAGCGCCAGTTTCAAAACTTTTAATTTATCGTCTGCCATATTAACTACTGTTTTAGCCATAAAATATTTCACCAAAAATACTCCAAAAACAATCACTATATCAGGTAGGCGCCAAGAAGATACTCACATTTTAAATTTATTCAAATATCGGGTGTTCTGTAAAACACCAATGACGAAATGAAATGAGATAAGAAATAAACAACCTTGTATAATACCAATGAAATCCTTAAAAAATTCCGTCAAACCAATTGGAACATTTGTTACAATCAAAGATGCATTATAGATGGAATAAATGCAGACATCTGAATAATCAGATATCCT
>CANGSR010000228.1 GCA_947456055.1 Chitinophagaceae bacterium | reverse complement strand
GCACTGGGGCAAGGCGGTAATCATATCCCAAACCATATCGCAGGTAAATGGTGGTGATGGATACTGGATTGTAGGTGAGTGGGAGACTAGCGGGCTGTATAAGATTATTGAAATTTACGAGCCTGGATACCAGAAATTGATAACAAAAAGGGAGTCGCCAAAAGGATGTAGTTTTTGGGATTAATGGGTCTTCGTAATTAAATTATAAAGCAAGTTACTATAGATATAATTTATTGTTCTGTAAAAAGATGCCTGCAAAACAAAATGTTGTAATTTGGCAACGCTATTTCACAAACCATGATTTCTTTCACTCAGGAAAAGTTACTTAAGGCACTCAAACACTTCTTTGGCTACGATGAATTTAAGCATTCACAACAAGTAGTCATTGAAAGCGTATTATCGGGTCGAGACACTATGGCTATTATGCCCACCGGTGGGGGCAAGAGTATTTGCTTTCAGTTGCCTGCCCTGTTGCTCGATGGGCTTACCCTTGTAGTATCACCACTTATAGCACTAATGAAGGACCAGGTTGATGCCCTTGTGGCCAATGGTATTCATGCAGCATTCCTCAATTCGTCCCAAACACCTGATGAACAAAGGCGTATTTTCAGGGAGGCAGAATTGGGCAAGATCAAGTTGCTCTATGTGGCACCTGAGCGCATACCAAAAGACAGCGATGCGTTTTTTGAATTCATGCTGAAGCTTAATCCATCCTTGTTTGCTATTGATGAGGCACATTGTATCTCATCTTGGGGGCATGATTTCAGGCCTGAATACCTGAAACTGGCAGCATTCAAAACCAATTTCCCAAATATTCCCGTTATAGCACTTACCGCAAGTGCAGATAAAATTACGCAAAATGATATTGTAGGCCGATTGGCACTGGTTAATCCTAATATCTTTATTTCCAGTTTCAACCGGCCTAATATCTATTACTATGTGCAACCCAAAAGGGATGCTTTTGGGAAAATTGTTAATTACATTAATAAGAATAAAGATAAGTCTGGAATTGTTTATGCACTGTCAAGGGTCTCTACAGAGAATATTGCACGTAAGCTAAATGATGCAGGCATAAAAGCAGCCTTTTACCATGCTGGTATGGATTCGGCATCACGTAGCCGGGTGCAGGATGCTTTCCTCAGGGATGAATACAGGGTGATAGTAGCTACTATAGCCTTTGGTATGGGTATAGATAAGTCGAATGTACGGTTTGTGATTCACCACGATTTGTCTAAAAACATTGAGGGCTATTACCAGGAGACGGGCAGGGCTGGACGTGATGGTTTGCGTAGTGATGCATTGCTCTTTTATTCTATAGCTGATGTAATGAAGCTCCGGAATTTCGCCATTGTAGATGACAATCCTGAGCAGACCGCCATATCAATGAATAAGCTGCATAAGATGCAGAATTATTGCGAACATGAGGGATGTCGCAGGCAATACCTGATGAATTACTTTGGCGAAAACTTCCCCGGTTATTGTGGTAGTTGCGATTATTGCCTCACCTCGCTTGAGGAAAGAGATGCAACTGTGGATGCCCAGAAACTGTTATCGGCAGTGGTAAGGACTGGTGAGCGGCACACCGCAACCTATATTATTAACTTCATCAGGGGGGCGGATAGTGAAAAAATTAACCCGGCCCATAAGGAGTTAAGGACCTATGGCATAGGCAAGGATTTGAAAAGGGAGGAATGGCAATGGATAGTGCAACAATTAGTGGGCAATGATTTACTTATAAAATCGCCCGACCCATATAATATCCTAAGTCTGAATGAGCGTAGCTGGAAATTGCTGAAAGGTGAAACCCAGTTCAGAATAATACTGAAGAAGGAGCGCCTACCCGATGAGAATAGTGAAGATGGCGGTACAGATGTAGGCTTGATGAACAAACTCAAGGACCTGAGATTGGCTATTGCAAAACAGGAAAATGTACCTGCATATGTAATTTTAGGCGATAATACTCTGGAAGAATTAGCTGTGTACCTGCCGCTTTCCTTTGATGATTTAAAGCAAATAAGCGGTTTTGGCGAGTTTAAAATAGGGAAGTATGGGGCTCATTTCTTAACGGTTCTGAAAAAGTTTGTAGAAGAAAATAATCTTACTACACGGATGGCTGATAAGGAACCTAAAAAAGTAAAGCGTGAGAAAACGATAAAATCGGATAAGAGCAGTACCCAGGAGTTATCGCTCACAATGTATAGGAGGGGTATGAGCATAGCCGAAATTGCTACCGAACGTGAAATTGCCCCATCAACAGTAGAAGGGCACCTGGCAGCATTTATACCTACAGGAGAGGTAGATATTTCAGATTTTATTCCATTCCTAAAATTGGAAAGAATTATTACAGCAATAAAAACAACAGGACAGCTCACGGCAGCAAAGCCTGTAAAAGATATCCTTGGTGATGATTATTCTTATGGCGAAATAAGAATGGCTCTTGAATATTACAGGGCAAAAGGAGACATTACAGAGTTTAAATAATGCACCTTTTGCCTTGTAATAAAGACAGAAATTAATAAGCAAAGTTGGTTACCGGCCGTGTTGTGATAACTGTATGTATGGTTTGAAGGAAATCGAGCAACTCGTCAACTGATGCTTTTGTAGCGGTTTTACCGGGTTGGGTAAGTGAATAGTATTTTCTTACCCTCTTACCAATATATACTTCCTCGGCTATTACTAATCCATCAGCTTCAAGCCTGTGCAGAGTAGGGTAAAGGGACCCTTCCTTTACCAGTATTTTGTCGCCCGATAGTTCTTTTACCAGTTGGGTTATCTCATATCCATACATTCTGCCTTTTTCATCAAGCAGTCGGAGTATGATGGTGCCAAGCGTTCCTTTCAATAATTCTGTCTGATTCATTTTCTGTCTTTTTAGTGTTTCCTGGTGACTTTACTTTTGGGCAACTACAGTATTTGTTTGATGGCAATCTGCCATAGCCAGGCACATTTGTAGTTGAGTTAGGCTGTTGAGTGCCGAGAAATTGGTGAACATGTCAGTATTGGTTTCATAGGGGTCAAGTATAGAATGGGCAATGGGTATTGTATTTTCACTCCCATTCTTTAGTTTATTATATTGGTTCACCAACATTTTCAGTCTCATCAATAATACGGCATTTTCAGGTGTTTGTAGGGTATTGGCTATATTATGCTCACTTATGAGTATATTCCTTTGAGCATAGTCTGCGGGTATTGATGGAGCACCTATGTCGTTGAGTATAATACTGGCTTTAATCTTTTCTGCCACAGAGTTCATCTCCGTTACCAGTGAGTCGTGCGCAGCATTAATGTTGCCTGCAGCCGCTTTAGTCTGGAAACTTTTTAAAATAGACTCATTGTTCATCCAGCTATACATCTGAACCGGTGGAGATTGCCTTAACCTGATCATGGTAAATAATAGCCCTGTAGCACAAATTAATATAACTGTGGCAATGGTGGTATTGAGTTTATTAGTAGGGTTTTTGATTCCAGTAAAATAATAGATAGGAATAAATATAAAGAATGAAACTGCTGTGGTAACCATCCATAGCATGCTGCTGCCCGGCCAGTGCATTACTGTAAAGATAATGGCCATACTGTACAAAATACCGGTAATAGTACCTGTGATCAAAGGGAGGTTGAGACTAGTTGATTTGTCTTCTCTTGATTTTAATAATACCATTAGAGGCAGGAAAACAAAGCATAGAAGAAAAATGGCTAATACCAGGAGCATACTGGCACCTGGCCAGTGCATTATTTTGAAAAAACCGCCACTTATAAATAATAGAGAGGCGGCAATACCGCTGATAATCATTGACTTTTTCATGAGGTAATAATTTTTGAAAGTTAAAAGATTGGTTGTTTCAGTCTGTATTTCATAGAGATTGTTATAGCAGAGGTCTTTTATAGCCCGGCGATAGAACTGTTCAAAATCTTCTCCTTCATGGTATTCATGCTCCACCTTACAACAAATATGATCTAACAGGTTGGTCTGCAGTCCTTCCAGCTCTATGCCATTACGTCTAATGTCGTTGAGAATAAAATCTATTTGCTCATCACTAATTGAATACATGGGTGCTTTCTTTTTGAATTGTTTATTGTACTACTTATACATCTACACTAACGAGTTTATTCATAGTTTATTGTTGCATTGTTTAACAATACATCACAAAGCTATGTATTAAAATTGAACCAACAAATTTAATTTTAAAAAGAAGATTTTTCCAGACATCATTCCTCGATTTTGATACTGGTTTGGAATCCAAACCTAACCATTTAACCATGGGTTAATAGTTTTTAAGCCTGAAAAAAATAGTATTTGTAATAATTGAAATTCTTTTGGGAAATGGGTCTATATTTATGGTGAGTATTTCAATGAAAAAATCGGCGTTCATAATTTGCTCGTTTTTTACAAATAATAACACAATAAATTCACTAAATTACTATTCAATAAATCTCAAAAAAGCACACAGAAATGAAAAAATTGTTTACCCTTTTTATTGGCCTTGGTGCACTACAAGCAAGTGCCCAGATGGATAGTTGTAATGTTTTCCTTCAAGGAAATTATGTAGAAGTAGGTATATCACCTACAGGTAGCTTTGGTACAAGTATTGCGGCACCCACCAGCTATCATCCTCATGGTGGCTTATCAGGAAGTTCTTACCATCCGTGTTCTAGTAGTACATCAGGTCAGCATCTGGGTTTTGTTGCCGACCCTGCAATGGATGGATGGTCTGTAGGTACACCTGCTTATATGGGTGATTACTTCCTTCCTGGCTCCCCATTCGAAGGATGGGAAATCCAGATTGATACCAACTGTAGCCAGCAGTTCAATCTTACTGCAGGTGGGTTTACAGGGGCATGTTCAGGTTCTAATATCTCCTATTCTGCAACAGGTGGTATAGTAAGTTCTACATGGCAGGGTAATATGGATAGTTTACAAATCACTCAGGTTACTTCTCTTGATACAAGTGCATTGTATTTCAAAATGAGTGTTACACTTACAAATTTGTCGGTATTAGGTGTTGATAATATTTATTATTTCAGGTCGCTTGACCCCGATAATGATCAGTCATGGGCCGGTGGAAGCTTTTCTACTGTAAATAAAATTGTTCATCAGGGCCCAGATACAACAGTTGTATCAGCAACCGGAACAACTGGATCTATGTCTATGTTATCATTAGGCTCATTAGATACAAATTCAAGATGTCTCATCTATAGTACATGGCCATTGGCTTCTTCAGTAAATCTGAGTAGTCTCTACAATGGTACATTTGCCGGTACCTATACTACCGGTGCCACATATACAGGTGATGTAGCTATCGGATTAGTTTATCATATTGGCCACCTGGCTACTGTTGACAGTGCTTCAGATAGTGTATACCGTACCACAACTACTTACACACGTCATCCTGCCAATTCAGTTACTTTCAATTTCTTCTATGCATTTGGCCAGGTGGGATTAGATTCTGCACTTAGTGCTTTTGGCCGTACTACAAGTTCAGGTAGTCTGAAAGTGAATAACGTTAATGCTGCTGCTGATGTTAAGGTTTATCCTAACCCTACTAGTGGATTATTAAATATTGCCGGCTTAGTTGCAGGCGATGAAATAGCACTTGTTGATATGATGGGTAACCAATTGTCACTACAGGGTACTGTAAGTGGCACTGGTAACGATAAATTCTCCACTTCTTCAGTGCCAGTAGGCAACTATATCCTTATGATAAAAGATGCCAATGGTACGGTGAAATCAAGAGTGAAAGTCACTAAACAATAATTTATTATTCATTGTCTTATTAGAACGGCGGGTATTATACCTGCCGTTTTTACTTTTATGTATAAGTAGGTATTGAAAGGCTAGATACGAAGGTTAAATAAAGTAAACCATTTGGTGCAGGGATTTTCTAGTATGCAAGGCACAATCCAGTTAGATTTTGGTAGGCGAATGGTGATCAACTAAATATTTATTCACGATAATTAACTTCTTTGCAGGTAATGCATACTTTAGTTTCGTTGGCGCCCTAGGTGCCAAAGGCTTTGTAGAAGATAAATATAACAAACGAAAACTGCTCCATCGGAGCAGCGCACTTAGAGGTTTTTGGAAAACGAAAGTGATAACATATTGTCGCTTTATTTGATAATAGCGAACTATTTATCCCGCTAATTGGCGTGATTGTAACTTTACTGAAACGAGAAGAACAAGTCAACTGGTATATTGCCTTTCATCATCGTTACTTACTTACAAAATAAAATCTACCCTTCACTTATTAATATTACCTTGAGGGGCAAAATATATACAAATGAAAAAAGGATTACCGGTTTTAATCATTGCCCTGATATTGTTTCAAAGTTGTTTAAACGGACAAATTAAAAACGGTATTTACAAAAACGACCAGATTGATTCAAAAATAAGGTCTGCAATCAATGCAAATAATAAAATGGCCTTTGCAGCAATAAGTGAAGGGAAACTCGATGGTCTGGATGGTATCATATGGGATTCACTGAAAATGAACCTAAACGATGATTTTAAGAATAAGTTCATACCCCAGATGTCGAGGATTATGAAGGGCAAAACTTATAGGGTCTTTGCTGATATATATATACAAACTGCAAAGGCGCAGGATTCATGCAAGATTGAAGCTGGGGATGGAGATAATAAATGGTCAATGAAAATTTCTACCCGCACCAAAGAGTCTTATTTGTCGATGTTGGTTACTGGTGATACGCTAAATGAAGTAATGCTAACCCTGGTGTATGAAAAAATTGATGGCAAATGGAAGTTGTGCAATATTATGGGAGAAGATTATAGTTTGGCAGGGAAAAATGCTTTGGACTTATATCATCATGCCCAGGAATTGGAAAAGAAAAACTATCTGATAGATGCTATCAATTTTATGTCGTTAAGCAACCATTGCCTGCATCCTGCAGGGCAGTATTTTTTATACGCCAAGCAAAAAGAAATTAAGGACTACACAGATTCATTAACTAATAAGACCATTGCAATATTCCCTTTCCCCTATTTGATGCAGCAGGTTAAATCCATGCCTACTGTTGTAAATCTCCATTATGAGGTTTATGAGCATCAGTTTGTGCCATTTATAGCTTACCAATCACATTATTTCGTAAAGGATACGGTTGCATTGAAAGGCGAAAATGACGAAATTCAGTCTAAGATTGGAACCATTTTCCCGGGTATGGATAAAATCCACCCTTATATCCTATATCGTGTTTATAACGACCTGCCACAAGGAAACTCCAACCCGCCTTACTATGGTTTTATCCAAAAAATAAAATCAGAATTAGAGAAAAATTAAGGGAAATTGTATTGAATTTAAATTGTCATAAAGTGTTTATTGGTATGGATTTTCCGAAAAATGGAAATTTGAATGATTTTTTGGAAAAATTCTGAAAATTGGGAATTGTTACTTTTTCAGGAATTCCTTAACAATGGCTAAGCATTATTAGTAGGTAGCTTAAAATGTTTCATAGATTTTTAAAAGTTAAAATCCCCGAAATAACCTTAGAGGTTACTTCGGGGATTTTAATATGTTAAGATTATGGTTACCTAAATGGTTGTCAGTTCTTATTTTATTTATCTACTCTTCTTTTTGGTCAATGCAAAATACTCCTCCGGATTAATGATGTTGAACAATACAGACTTGTTAATCATCATGTCTCGGAACGAAAAGTCTAAATTTGTGTCGCTACCATACCCTGGTAGGGCTGATTGTGCTGCTTTTTTACGTTCTGGCATAGCATATTGCTCCATCATGCGCATAATTTCTTGTACACTTTCCATATTTCTATTAGTTTCTGAGGTGTTTTTGTTTTCGTACCGATGCATGTTGCACTCAAATTATCAATAAACTAAAAAAGCATGATAAAGTTATAATATTGATTCCGTATAAACAAATCAATAACAAAGAAAATAAATAATTTTATGTAAAAACTACCCCAAACTTCATTTTCTTAATCAAAAGTTGGCTTAAACGCCCTGGAATTCTGATTCTGGAATTTTTCCGTTTGTTTTCTTTGTTAACCTTATCTATGTCTTTTGTTTGTTGACT
>CANGSR010000227.1 GCA_947456055.1 Chitinophagaceae bacterium | reverse complement strand
TCTGGGAATACCTTTCTGGTATCTTCCATTGTAAACATAAACCTTACTGGCACTACCTCTCCTGCACCAACATTCATGGTAAAAGAACCAGCTGTACTAGTTACTGCAAGTATTTCTATCATCGCCCTGCAATTATGATTGGCGCATACGGTACCACTATCACTGTTATCAGGTGGCAATATCTGTTTCACCCTAGCCTGAACCATGCACGACATAGGATTTGCCTGGGTAGCCGATGATGAAGTTTGTTCCTTAGCTTGTGGATGCAAAGTTCTACACCCCGAACAAAACAGAACCAGTAAAAGACTCCAAAAAAACTTAAACATAATTATCGATTTCAGTTCAAAAACACCTCCAATTATAAACAGTCAGCCAATCCTTAAAATATAGTTTTTAACCCTAAAAATAATTGCAACCCATGTTTCAAAAAAACACCCCAAAGGGCTAAAAAATCTTATTAATAACTGGTTAAAGTTCTAGGTTCTAAAATCCTATTTCAGATTGAAAAACTCCATATTGGGCACTTATTTATCCACATTGGGCTAAAAACTTAACATTACCTGTTATGGGAAATGTGATTTTTGTGTTACCTTTATATCAAGGTTATATTCTTAATTAAATGCTCATTTCTTTAATCAAATATAACAATAAACCCTACTAAGCCGTTATTATAAAATAAGATTACGAAAGTAATTCTCCAAACCTTGGTATATGAGCAGCATAGATAATAATAAACCTGAAGTAAAGGGAAAAAACCCTGTAAATGCCTTATTCAACAATATTATTTGTAAAATAAAGGCTTTATTTAAACCCGAAGAAGTTGAAGTAACCTTTGAGCGTAAGGGTAATAATATAGTTTACCATTATACGGTGGTAGAACACAAACAGGTAGCCTAACATACTAAACTACATCTCCATTCCCCAATGCAATACCTTCAGTATTGTATTAATTACTATTATCCAGTTTACCAGCTATTGATTGAATTGGCTTACTTTCAAATCATCAATGCTTAATTCCCTTTCCCCGTCGGCATTCCAAAACCATACACACACAGAGTCGTAATGTACGGAGGGTAGCTTCATATCCAATGACAACACCTTGTTTTCATTGCTGTTCATGGTGCGCTCCACCCTTATCATATTTTCTTTTACCACCCTAAACTGGCCTTCTTTGCTTTTATCTATTAACCTCACTACCATCTGCGGCATCTTCCATAAGTCCCATTCCTTCTCTTTGCAATAAAAATTAGCCTGCACCCTCAACCATTGCGCACCACCGCTATATGCAAAGACCGACGTAGGACTCACCTGATGGGTCTTATTGATTATTAATGATTTAGAACCATTAACTCCCATATTGCCAATGAAATCACCGGTATCTTTTTCAAAATCATTTTGATAAATAATTTTCAAGTCTTTAGGTTCGCCCTCATACAATTCAGTAACATCCCTCAGGGCTATAGTGCTTTCAGGGGCGCTCCATCTACCAACCACACGTAAATAATAAGATTTAGTCATGCAGTCTGCATCATATAGGTTGCCTCTGTGGTATTGCCAGGTAATCCAGATATTGAGGTAAGTAAATAATAGCGCAAATACTGTAAATAAGACCACCCTTGGCTTGGTTGCTAATACCCATTGTACCAGGGAAGCCATAGGGAATAACAGTATTGGATAACTCTGCACCATTGCCCTACCACCATACCAATAAATATCCCACGAAAAAACGATGTAATAGTTAATGAAGAAAAAGGCGAGTATGGCTAATTTATTGCTACCCTTGAATAGGTAGGGCAATACCCCAACAAAAGCCAAAACCATCATCGGTGTATATATCAACCATCCTGACCTGAACCCCAAGGTATATAATATGGGATGGGGGTGTAAAAAAGAAAAACTCTGACCACCATAACTATATACCAGCCAATGACCCGAAACATACTTCCAGTATATAAGTTGTATAGAGATTACAGCTCCGGCACAAATTCCTGCAACCAGCAGTGGCTTAATTTGTTTGATTAATAAGCTAATATGGTTTTGTATTGCCTTAGGAGATATTGTTTCCAAACCCCATAGTAGAGGGATAAGGCAGGAAATAATATCGGTAGGACGTGTAAGTGTTGCTAAACCAACCAGCAGCCCTATCCTCATAGCATATTTGATTTGGAAAGTCTGGTAAAAAGAACGTGTATTTAAGAGCAGAAAAACATAGAGGGTAAATAACCAGCAATGCGACATGCCATTGTCAACCGATGAATAATTGAGGTAATTAGTACCCACCACCAATAGTAGCATAACAATAGCTATTACCTTATCGGTATAATAATTGAGCAAGAGCTTTCGCAAATACCAAAGACCAATAATCGATATTAGAAAACCGCCAAACTGTATCGCAAACTGATACGGAGCCGAAAACCCATCAGCAGGGAACCCTAAAGGACTAGCCAGTAAGTGGGCCATTGCAAAAAATGGCAAATACATTACTGCCATACCCGATGAATACTTCATCACATAATTGCCATTGTCCAGCTTCATTGCCTGCTGAAAATCGCCATTGGTAGGCGAATATTTTTTCATTACCGAATCCTCGAAAGCCTGATGCTTTAAATCGTGGTAGATAAACATTGAAGGTAGATACCAGTAATAACCAGACACGTCCCATGATATAGAAGCTTCGCCTGTAGCTTTAGTCCATCGGGGATAGAAGAAAAATGATGTGTAGCACATCAATATAACTGCCAGAATATATGCATACTTCGAAAGCATGCAGGCAATGTAATAACAATTCCTGAAAAGCAGAATGCCTAGCCGTATTACTTTTAGCCTTTTATCTTTTTAAGCACTTCGGCCCACAACTCCCTGTAAGATGTTGCCCCCTTTCCATTAGGTGCAAACACCTCAACCGGAGCTGTCTTTACTCCCATTTTTTCAATATCCGAAAGGTAGGGTATGAAATGCTGGAAGAAATGCTTATCGGCAGATAATTCCTGCACATAATCTTTATGCACTGTTTTGCGCATATCTACCATACTAAAGAAACACATCAGCTTATCAAGGTCTATTTCCTTATCCTCAAAATATGCCGACATCTGCTCATAGGTACGCACTGATAGTGTGGTGGGTATCACGGGCATCAATACTGCATCAGAAGCATAAAAGATATTATCGGCAACATGCGAAAAACCGGGAGGGCAATCAATAAATACAAAATCGTAACTACTTGCCCCATCCTTCAATAAATTCTTAAAGTGCTTTTTCGACCCATTTTGGGCATCTATTAGCAAATCTAACTTTCTCGACGACCTATCGGCCGGTATTATATCCAGCCCCTTGTATTGACTATGAACTATTGCCTCCTTAAGGCTTATCGTCTGCTCTATTATCTTTTTCGCACTCGACTTCATGGGTGCCTGCGCATTATAATAATAACTCGCAGCTCCCTGTGGGTCAAGATCCCAGATAAGCGTTTTAAACCCATCTTTTGATGCCCTATAGGCAAAGTTGACGCAAGATGCTGTTTTCCCTACTCCTCCCTTTAGATTATATAATGAGGCGATTTTCATTTTTTTTAAGTTAAAAGTTAAAAGTCAAAAGTTAAAACGGGTTGCAAAGTCAAAAGTTAAAAGTTAAAACAGTTGTTCTGAAATTAGAATTTAAAACCAGGGAATTAATCATTATTCCTTCCTAAATCAAATCCCTTCTCCAATCTAGTCTCCAGACTTTATTATTCTGGGATAATAAAAATACAATAGAATTAAATAATAACCTTGCTTTTGACGAGAATCATTTACTAGAGCAAATTATATTTACATTTATTGAAAAATATTCGCAAACACAATTTCATGAATAAATCACAATCCATCCTAAAAAAATGTGCTTGGGTATCTATAGGTGCATTATTGGCATTGATGATTCTATCTGTTTTATTTTTCAAGGAAAGACTATTGTTTGCTGATACAGCTTTTGCATCATTTGAACTTCTAAATTCAGAATCCTTATTATTATTAGGACATCGCTATGGTGCTGTTGTTACCAAGTTATTACCCTGCCTGCTTATACACTTGCATGTGCCTGTTATCCCTATTTTGATGAGCTACCTGCTTAGTTATAACCTATTCTATCTTATTATAGTGAGCATTTTGTTTTTCGGTTACAAGCAATATAAGTTGGTTATCTTAATGGGAATTTGCTATTTATTGATCGTAAGTGCATCCTTCTTTCTCCCTGCCGACCTCAACATCGCCATTGGCTATCTATTTCTACTATTGGGTACCACCCTATTTTTAGGCAGTAGAAAAGCCAGCCTTTTTATTACCATCCCCGTATTTACAATTCTTAGCTACCTAACGCTTACCACCCATTTTATTGTAATTATTCCTATGGTGTATTTATGGGTTTACCTAATAATGGATCAAGAATTATGGCCCTACAACCGACGAATGACCATAATTCTTAGCTGCATAATTATAGCCATCATTTTGGGTCAATTTGTAAATACATCTGAAGAAAAATCTTACGATAGCCAGCACCTTTATGGGGTTACCCATTTTTCAATTAAGGATATCCTGCTCACATTCAGCAGGCCTGTGGTATGGATTTTTCTTTACCGTTGCCTTACTAACTACTGGATAGCCATTCTCGTTTTTACATTCGGGATAATTCAGCTCTTCAGGATTAAGGCTAAGAAACATGCCTGGTGGACCATCATCTCAACTTTTGGTTACCTCATTATCATGGGCCTTAGTTATGGCGATTTAGATGAGAAAACCGAACTATTCCATATAGAACTGGAATGGATGAGCCTGGGAATAATAATTGCCACCCCATTTGTGTTTAGTTTATTAAATATTATGAAACCTACCCGTTCTATGGCCATATTTTCAATCATCGTTTTAGTGCGCTTGACTTATATATGCTCCTGGTATCCTGCTTTTCATTGGAGGGTGGAATTTGACCAAAAAGTACTAACACAGATGAAGAAAAAAGGCATTGCCAAACTAGCCTTGTACGACAATGTAGAATTCAGTAATAAATGGATTCAAAACTGGGCTATGCCTTTCGAAAGCCTGTTGCTCTGCGCTATGAATAATGAAAACCCACAATTGACGTTTACCTTTTTCAATGCAGATAGAAAAGAATTGCTACCCGGCTTCAATGATGCAAAGGGGTTTTATAATTCATTTGGCTTTGTACCTGCCGTTAAAGTAAATCATAAATTTTACAATATTGATACTACAAAGCCCTACCAGGTAATGTCTTATAATGACTTCATGAAGTAGCTCAGGTTGAGGCAAAGTGCAGAAGCCAAGTGCAGAACAAAGCTCAATTAAAAAGCCTACTTATGCGAATATAAGTGGGTACTTGGATAAACTGGGTCCTCCATTCCTCCAAAACCAAATGCGCTACCAGCAAATTTAAAGTCCACACTATCAGTGGCATAATAAAAATTGAGGATAGCACTATCCCACCAGGGATGCACTGTATCAAACCTAATAATGTGATTAATCTCGTCAATAGACCGAAATTTCATTACGTATGAATACCCAGGTACTGTTAATGTATTCGCATCAATACGGTTTACGGCAAATACTATATTATTTATAGGATGGTTGTAATTATTCACAGTATCATTAGGAAACAAATAATGCCAACTACTGTGATTGCCCGACCATGTTCTGCTTTTGGCTATTGCCTGACTATAGTTAGTATCGGTGTTGGCTTTTCTACAGCCTACACAAAATAATATACTACCTAACAATAGGACTACTATTACGGAAATACTCTTCATGAGGTTTTGGTTTTATATTCAAATAGTTTATCTGCTTATTAGAGACAAACAAACAATTAATAAGTTTAATACCAACCTCAAATTTCCATAAAATAAATGTACCCTATTAATATGGCTGCAAATACTTCAAAATAGTATCGTAGAGGTAACCTGGATTCAGTGGTTTGGAAATGAAATCAGTCATCCCTGAGCCAAAAACCCTATCCTGCACCTCTATCGAAGTACTGGCTGTAAGTGCTAGTATCGGTGTATTAGTATTGAATTTACGTATCTCGCTGGATGCTGTCAGGCCATCCATTACAGGCATCTGCAAGTCCATCAATACTATATCGAAATCATTTTCCTTCATTTTCTGCACAGCCACAAGCCCATTCTCAGCCCATGAAACTTCTGCATTCCAACGGGTTAATATTTTCTGGGCAAGCAATACGTTGAATTCCACATCCTCTACCAGTAGAATCTTTGCCCCCATCAGGTCGTTCTTCACATGTTCTGTCACCTTCTCTTCTCTCTGTATAGTGCTACTACGGCCAAACTCTAATGAAAAATAGAAAGTAGAGCCCTTGCCCTGTTCACTATCTACATATATATCACTATCTTGTAGCAACAATAATTTCCTGATAATGGCCAATCCTAAACCAGAACCACCATACTCACGGGTAATGTTTGAATTTTCCTGAGTAAACCTTTCAAAAATAAGCTTTTGTTTATCCTTGGCAATACCTATACCTGTATCTTTTACAGCAAAATAGAGCATTACCCTATCGTGCGATATGGTCTTGAGGTGAACCTCAAGTGTAACCTTACCGTTATGGGTAAATTTAATGGCATTGGAAAGCAGATTATTAAGTACCTGTGTCAACCTCACCTCATCACCTTTGATGTATACAGGTATATCATCATCAAACATTACCTTGATGGTATTACCCTTTTCCTCTGCCTTGAGGCGGTTAGCCATCTTGATATTGTTTACCAAATGCCGAATGTCAATATCCCTGTCGGCAAACACAATCTTACCTTCTTCAATCTTTCCAAAATCGAGCACATCATTGATAAGACTTAAAAGGTTATCTGCAGAAATCTGCAATATCCTTAAGAAATCAACCTGCGATGGAAGTGGGTCTTCGTTTTGTAATAAATGTATATACCCTGTAATAGCATTAAGCGGTGTACGTATTTCATGGCTCATTACGCTCAGGAAATCACTCTTGGCCATAGCCGCCTTTTCTGCAAATTCCTTGGCTGCTATAAGGTGGGTTTCTATTTCCTTGCTCTTGGTAATTTGCTTCTGAAGGAATGCGATAATATTAATCAGATTATCATCATTCTCATCAAGGGCCACAATAGCATCCTTATCTAGTGAGCGGATAGCCTCTTTTAGTTGCAATATAGACTGGTGCCTGATTTCATTTTGCTGCCTCAGGTATTTATTCAATTCCTGGTATTCATTTTCGCTTACCGAAAATGCATGCTCCGACATTTTCTTATCCTTCTCAAATGTCTGGTAAGAATTACTTATCGTAGTCAGGAATTTGAGAATATTCTCATCCTGCAGATACGACTCTGGTAGCAACTTACTTATCTGGCGCTCAAGTACTTTATGATAATTCATTTTATAATTGCTTATTAAATAATCTCCGTTTTTTTAGCAAAATGGCGGATACAATATTAACTACTATATCCTTAAGTTTCCATACTCATTATTGATTATGCTATAAAACAGTAACACACACTAATCAATAATCTTTAGGTTGCACAAAATTACTTAGGAACGTTGATTAAATAAAGTCTATCAAAGGACGCAGGTATTTTTCTTTTATGCAAGGCACAAAATCCGCGAATAGCAACCTATTTAAGGACTTTTGTAACGCAGCCAGAAAAGGAAAAGAACAAGTCTAATGGTGGACTTTATTTAATCATCGTTCCTTATATCTCTCTAAAAGTGGTAATTGTCATGGTTTGATTATGCAATTCACACTTTGAACTTGGGTTGAAGGGCGAAATCTCACCATAGGAATAAAACCCGGTAATTACCGCCCGGTCACCCAAAATTTCCTTTGCAGCCTGTAGTTCTTCCTCCGTCCTTTCTTGAAGGATTAACTTACGACCTACACAACTAATCAGTATTGCCAACTCTGGCTTATTATTTTTAATACCTGCAAAAGAATAAGTAGCAGCATCTGATGAACCTTCAATCAGCTTATCAAAATTGGCCTTCATTAACCTTACAGTACTGCCTTCAGGTAGGTTGCCTGCAAAAGTCATTGATTTCCCTTCCTCATCTATACT
>CANGSR010000226.1 GCA_947456055.1 Chitinophagaceae bacterium | reverse complement strand
GTTGCAGAGCCATTTCCCGCCACAGTTATTATTTTATTCCTGTTTGGGGAATTTGCACCAATTGGGGATGGTATTGGATTTACAGTTGCCGTAATAACTCCGGTATTTGAGCAACCAGCCGAACTTATACCAGTAACCGTATAAGTAGTTGCGACTGAATAACTTACCGTAACACTAGCCCCGGTTGTAGCAGATAATCCGGTAGCTGGTGACCATGCATAGGTTGAAGCGCCTGATACAGATAATGTACCGTTGCTACCTGCGCAATAGGCTATACCTGAACCTGAAATTGTAGGTAATGCATTTACTGTAACAGTTACAACCGAAGCACATCCTGTGCTTAAAGTATAACTAATTGTATCAGCACCAGCGTTTACTCCATTTACAACACCTGAACTTACATTGGCATTGGCGTTGCTGGCACTCCAGGTACCACCTACCGTTAAATCAGCCAATGTAATTGAGGTACCTAGACAAAGTGATGTAGAGGCTGGCCCTACGCTGATTTTACGAATGCGCTGATTATATGTATCAGCTATATAAATGCTTCCATCTGCACCTGCTGCAACACCATAAGTACCATTTACCTGTGCGGCCGTAGCAGCCCCACCGTCGCCCGAGAAGCCACCGGTACCAGTACCAGATATTGTAGTTACAACACTCGCAGGAGTGATTTTGCGAATGACAGCCCCAGCTAGGTCTCCTACATAAACATTTCCACTTGCATCTACACCTAAACCCGGCCCACCTGTTCCGGACAATAGGGTGCTGATAACACCAGAGGAGTTGACTTTGCGAATTCGATTGTTATTATTATCACCAATATAAATATTTCCACTACCGTCTACAGCCACACTAAATGGACCATTAAGCCTGGTAGCAGTAGCTGCAACACCATCACTAAGATATCCCGCCGTGCCATTACCGGCAACAGTACTTATTATTCCAGAAGTATTTACCTTCCTGATACGATTATTATTATTATCTGCTATATATAGATTTCCACTAGCATCAGTTGTTACTCCTGTAGGATAATTCAATTGGGCACTTGTAGCCGCAATACCGTCACTATTGAAACCTAAAGTTCCATTACCTGCTACTGTGCTAATAATACCTGATGTATTTACTTTACGTATTCTATTATTACCGTTATCAACTATAAATATATTCCCACTTCCGTCAACGAATACACCACAAGGAAGACTAATTTGAGCCGATGCAGCAGCACTACCATCTCCACTAAAGCCTGAAGTACCGGTGCCTGCTACTGTACTGATGATACCAGATGTGTTTATTTTACGAATACGATGATTATTTACGTCAGCTACATAAATATTTCCAACGCCATCAACTGCAACGCCTTGTGGAGCATTGAGTTTAGCTGTAGTAGATGCTATTCCATCATTATTAAATCCACTACTTCCATTACCCGCTATTGTACTTATGAATCCGTTTCCAATTGCCATAGGCAACGGATTTACTGTAATTGTTGCAACGGCGGTATTACTACAACCTAATGTAGTGCCTGTTACAGTATAAGTATTTGTACTTAAGGCCGGTAAAAATGCTACACCATCGGTAATACCTCCTGACCAGCTATAAGATGTGGCACCTGTGCCACTTAAAGTTGCCATGCTTCCAGCACAAATGGACCCACCGCCAGTTGAACCTACTATTGGCAAGGCATTAACTATTACGGTAGCTGTTGCTGTACTGCTACAACCAGACGTAGTACCTGTTACAGTATATATGTTTGTTCCTACTGATGGAGTAAAAGCTGAGCCATTGGTAATACCGCCAGACCAACTGTATGAAGATGCACCTGTGCCACTTAAGGTTGCTGTACTACCGAAACAGATAGTTCCTCCACCAGTTGAACCTACCGATGGTAAGGCGTTAACAACAACTGTTGCAGTTGCTGTACTGCTGCAACCCAATGTTGTTCCTGTAACTGTATATATATTAGTTCCTATTGATGGGGTAAAAGCTACTGCGTTTGTAACACCACCTGTCCAGCTATACGATGTAGCACCGGTACCGCTTAAGGTTGCTGTACTACCCGAGCAAATTGTTCCCCCTCCAGTTGAACCTACGGTTGGTAAGGCATTTACTATTACCGAGGCCGTTGAAGTATTACTACAACCAGATGTGGTACCAGTAACAGTATATACGTTAGTTCCTATGGATGGAGTAAAAGCTATACCATTGGTAATACCGCCTGACCAGCTGTAAGATGTAGCACCAGTACCACTTAAAGTGGCTGTACTACCAGAGCAAATAGTTCCACCTCCTGTGCTGCCTACTGTTGGTAAAGCGTTGATGGTAACATTTATTACAATTGATGCATTGCCTCCTGAACTATTAGTAACCTTTATAGTAAATGCGTCCGATCCACTAAATCCTGAGGTTGGTGTATAACTCCATCCTGTTGGTGACTTTGAGGTTCCGGATGTAGTTGTTGTTCCAGTTGTTATACTCCCATGTGAAGGCGAAGAGGTCACTGAGTAAGTTTCAACTAAACTTATGCCAGGGTCAGTAATTGTCAATAAAGAATTAATAGCATTTGTTGATGAGTTCTTACAAACAGTCAAACTTTGAGGGCTACCGCCGTCAAACGCCGGAGTTGTAGGAATTGGTGTCACTTTTCGAACACGTTCATTAGTCCGGTCAGCGATATATAAATAGCCTAAAGCGTCCACACAAAGACCCTGCGGATCATTAATACTTGCAGCAGTGGCTGGTCCTCCATCACCTGAATAGCCGCCAGTACCATTACCAACAATTGTATAGATTATACCAGTAGTGCTAATTATACGTACTCTCTGATTACCCCCATCCGAAATATAAACCCTTCCGGAAGCATCTAGGGTTACCCCGTTAGGATAACTCAATCTCGCATCTGTAGCGGGTCCACCGTCTCCACTAAAAGTTGCAGAACCACTCCCTGCAATTGTTGTAATGATGCCTGAAGTATTAATTTTACGAATACGTTGATTTGCCCTGTCAGCGACAAAAACATTTCCAGCCGCATCAGCTGCAATACCTAATGGATTACTAAACTCAGCAGCGGTTGCAGGACCACCATCACCGATAAAACCATCTATTCCGTTGCCTGCTATTGTTGTTATTATACCCGAGGTACTCACTTTTCTGATACGTCGGTTATTTTGGTCTACAAAATATACATTCCCTGCTCCATCAACAGCTACATTAATAATTCCATTTACTGTAGCATTTGTTGCAGCCCCACCGTCACCTGAAAAACCTGAAGTACCATTACCGGCAATTGTTGATATTATACCCGAGGAACTTATTTTACGAAGCCTGTTACCATAGGTATCAGGAATGTATATATTTCCTGAGCCATCAATAGCCAGGCCTTGTGGATAACCAAGTGAGGCGGCAGTTGCCTGGCCACCATCACCGCCAAAACAACACGCTCCTGTCCCGGCATAATTGCTCACTATACCTGATGTATTTACTTTTCTTATAAAATTATTGTCATAATCAGCAATATAGATATTACCCGATGCATCGGCTACCACACCCATAGGATAATAAAATGTAGCAGCTGTTGCAGGACCGCCCATACCTGTGGAACCAATTGACCCTGTCCCTGCAAAATTAGATATCGTTTGTGCTCCAATGCTTGTCCCCTTCATTGCCAATAAAGCAATAAGCATTATCTTAATTCCATACATGTAGGAATTTCGAAAAGAACGTAACTCTCTGGCAAAGCAAATATTGCCATGATTTTTTACTGTGCTTGATTGATTTTTGTTTTGCATAATTGTTGATTTTTAAAGGCAAAAAAATTAACTTCTCGTTACTAATCTCATTTTCATTTATAGCAAAGGATAACTTATTGGCTAGCTATAAAAATTTATGTAAAGATGATTTGGATGGAAGCCTATTCAAAAAATATGGGTTGAGATGCAGAATTTTGTATTTAAGATGCAATAACGACCACTTCCAATTGCACTTTACTTATAAATTTCGCCTAAAGCTTGAAGGTGAGTATAAACCCAAAAACACTTCCTTTCATGAAATGATAGTGGCCATGGACCTGACGGGAAAAAATGTCTATCAGGTGCATGGCAAATTTTTCTTCCTCTATGATGGAATATATTCCATCATAAGCCATGTTGTTTACTATTGAAAACTCAATTACCTCCTGCGATTTACTGAAAGAAAGGCTTAATGAAATATCTGGCCTTGTACTGCTTTTCTCAGCATAATAAGCCATAAGTGTTAGTAATTCTGAAGTAATAATCCCAAGTGCTATTGCGCAATTGGGATTAATTATAAGATCAGCAACATTCATTAAAAGATTTACCCTAGAATGTTCACCTTCTTTAAGAATATCAATAGCCACAGACACCTCTTTCAGGTAATTTTTGATATTCACTCCGGCTTGTATTGTAGACCCATTATGCATTGCATGTGCAATGGCAATGGCATTTATCCGACGTAATGCAGCTCCAAGTGAAGCAATTTCCATATCGTCTTTGCTTGCACTACGCTGAAGGTTGATTAGGGAATTTACAGACTGTAAATTATTATATATTTGATGGTGAATTTCCTGTAACCAGGAATTTTGACCATCAGGTTTTCCATTAAGTAAATCTATTGATTCCGGCATAGTGAATTGGATTGGTTAATTCACAAAACACATGATATAAAACCAGAGCCTATATCATTGTATGCCGCAAGATGCTGATACGCTAAACTAAATGCTAAAAAAAGTGTTGAAATGCAATAATTTGTATGCTAAATGCATTGGGCATACCTTAATTACTCAAATTTACAGATGACTAATAACTCTTATTACATTAGGAAATTGGAGTTCCCACTGGTAAACCTAATTTTTACTTATCGAAATCATTACAAAGATTTCATGAAAACCATAAATTCATCTACTACTTTTCTGGATAAAGGAAAAACTTTATCACCCAGTATTACCTCATTCCTTGTATACGATTTTATCTTATTGCAATTAACAATACATGATTTGCCTATCCTGAAAAACTTCTTCGCATCTACTTCCAGCTGGAAGGATTCAAGAGATTGCCGGCACAGTACTTTACTATCATCATAAAATATCATTACATAGTTGCCCTGGCTTTCTATATAGTTAATTTCACTCTCTTCTATGAGCAGTACCTGATGACCATCTTTTACCTTTATTATTTTTTTCTCTTCAATGTTTTGCAGCTGCCCAAGTGCAAGATTAATATGTGCAAATAGATCAGATTTCTTAAATGGTTTCGTTATATATCCCGATGGATTTGTCTTGAGTATCTCCTTAACCATTTCAAGGTCGCTATGGGCAGTAATAAAAATGAAATTAGCCTTGTAATGCCTTTTAATATGCTCGGCAATTTCAAGACCATCAACACGTCCTTCCATCCTGATATCAAGCAAAACAATCTGAGGTTCAAATACTTTCAAGGAAAGTAGGGCGGCAGATTTATTATGTGCCATCATTATCTTCCTTACACCAAATTTCTGGAGACTATCCTTAATATCTTCCGCAATCAGGATTTCATCCTCAACAATTAACACTTTAACTTCTTCTATCGTCATAACTTAAACTGCAACTCATATGTGAAACCATTATTATTACAAAATGAATGACTCCCCTTAATCTGGCGTGAAAAAATGTCAATCAAGCGCATTCCAAATCTTGTTTTGTCATTTACATCCTTTGAAACATTTCCAGGTCCATTATCTTTCACAATATACACAATAGTATTCCCATTATTTTTTTTGTGAAGACTAAGTTTTACTTCAGGATGATCAACACCTGTGAATGCGTACTTAATAGAATTGGAGATTAGCTCAGAAGTAATCATGCCGAGGGCAACGGCTTGATCCACCTTTAAAACAATATTATCAACATCGAGGTTGAATTTAATAGGCAATTGTTGCACATTAACCAACTCATTAATGGTAGAAGCAAGTTCAGTAAGATAGAATTTGATATCTATCTCCGCCTTATCTTGTTTATAAAGCATCTCATGTACAAGGGCAACTGCACGAATCCGGCGTGATGCATCATTCAGGGAATGAATCTCAGAAGAATCGGTACTACTATTAGTCTGAAGGCTGATTAACGAACTTATAATTTGCAAATTGTTTTTCACCCTATGGTGCAATTCCTGTAACAATGCAGTTTGTTCATCAAGCGAAGATTTAAGCTCTGATGTCCTTAATTCTACTGTCTGCTCCAATTTCTGTTTATCCTTACTCAGACTCCTTGTACGGAATTTCACAATCATCATTATCAATCCTGTTAATAATACAGCCATCATCGTAATAAACCACCATGTTGCATAATATGGCCTGACAACATGTAATGGAATCGAAATCATAGATGAATTCCAGGATCCATCAGGGTTTTGCGCCCTTATTAACAAAACATAATTACCATAGGGCAATCCGGAAATTTCAACAGCCCCATCATTTGCGTGCTTCCATTCATTTTCAAAACCTTTCACCTGGTATTCATAAAGATGATTTCGTTCTTCATAATCAAGCAAAACAGTTTTAATGCTCAAGTTGCGTCTCCTATTGGTAATGTCCACTTTATTCTCAACCAGATATTCATTGGTGATATCTTCTTCTCTATTGTTTTTCGTATTATATTGCGTCATAATATTTACAACGAATGGATAATGAGATAGATTTTTATCGACAATAAAATTAGCAGGGTTAAAATAAGTAATACCATCAATGCCCCCAAAGCATAAGGTGCCATCTGTTCCCTTATAACTTGAAGAACGATTAAATTCATTATGTGCAATTCCATCTGGTTTGGTAAATACCTCGGCAGTCCCGGTCAATTTATTGAATCTAGCCATACCGAAATCTGTACTAATCCATAGATACCCAAAACTATCAGGTTCTATCCGGCATAAAATCTCAGATAAAAATCCATTATCTACACCATACCTTTTATATTGGCCTGTTTCCCTGTTCCATGATAATAATCCATCTCCTGCTGTTGCAATCCAATAAATTTTCGAATCTGCATCATCATTATAAACATCATTAATATGCTCAGATGGTATTTTTACCTTAGTATTATTTGAATAGCAATTTATTACATCCCCATTGTTGTTCAAAATATATAGCCCGTTATCTGCCACAGCCAATATTTCAGATCTGGAATTACGGTATATACGATAAACAATAGTTGGTTGGGAAAAAGGTTGATATTTTACTGATTTGTAGGTAAAATTCCTTTCATCATATATATATAGTCCAGGCGTGCCACTTTGAAGAAGCAAAAATTCGTTTAACCTGTAGATAGACCAAATCTCACCTATCCTACCATTAACTATATTAATTGCCTTTTTCTGTATCCGATCTATATTACGTAGTTGACCACAACCAGCAAGGAACTTTGCCCCATCTTTAAATAGTCCGTAAACATTATTACATTCTATCTCCATTATTTCATTACCCTCACTGGCACAAAACCGATCCCCCACAGCTGCATAAATATTGCCACTGTCTAATACAATGCCCCGAGCTGAATGATTGCCCCAAAGTGGAGACTGGCCCAAAGTAAATAATTTATGAAATTTCTTTTTCTTTAGTGATACTTTTATTACCCCCTCGGGCGTACTTAACCATAATTGCCCTATCTTATTATTGTAAACGTGAAGAATTCTTGCGTGCCTGATAAGTTCAGGGTCGGTTGAATCGGTTATTGGAATATACCCTACACCACTAACAACAAGATGCAATAAGCGGGTTTGATTATTTATGGCAAGTCCGAAAGTGCCATTAGTAGATAGCCAATATTTATATTCATTTGAAAACTTAATGCCTTTATAAGTATTATCGGGGCAGAGTATAGGTTTGTCAGGACTAGATTTCGAGAAAAAATAGGTGAAATACTTATTATTTAAACAATATAAAATCATTACCTTTCCCTCCGAATTACTAAATTTTGGTTCTATAGCATTTAAGGTAATAATTCTCCCATTATTCATTTGGAAAATATTCTGTTTGTCTAATTTAGAAGTATCGCCAAAATCAGCTACAGAATATATAGTATGCAAACCATCATTATTAAAAGAAATAGTTTTAACTACCCATATGCTGTCCTGATGGAAACCAGC
>CANGSR010000225.1 GCA_947456055.1 Chitinophagaceae bacterium | reverse complement strand
TATCCAAGCAAGGGTATATGGCAGGAATAGATTTGGATGAATTAACGAGGGTGAAAAACAATATAGCATCACAAAACCGTTATTGCCCATCAATAATAGGCTTGGGTGGGGTGGGTGCTGATAATATTAAGGTATTGCAGGAAAAAGGGTTTAATGGTGGTGCATTGCTAGGTGCGGTATGGAATACTTCTGACCCAGTAAGTGCAATTAAAAAAGTGCAGGATGCAATTTATCATTAAGGCAATAACCCATTTACCCCCTTATCCAGATTCATTATTTCTATAAAACCAATGGCTTGCAGGGTTTTGGCGGCATGCATACTCCTTACACCTGATGCACAATATATTATTACAGGTACATCTTTTTTCAGTCCGATTATACCAGCCTCAAACCCCGATAAGGGAATATTGATACCTCCAATATTGCCTATAATATGCTCTTCTATTTCCCGCACATCTATCAATTGGCAGGCAGGGTTGGTTTCGATAATTATCAGAAGGTTTTGGTAGCTGATGTTTTTGATTGCCGGAGCACACCAGGCAGCAGGCTGGGGTAGTGACTTGATGTTTTTATTAGCAGGGACTAATTTGAAGTTGAAACTATGGCTATGCATGGTGAGGGTCTCAATTACCAAGAGTTTCCCGGCCAGAACATCGCCTATTCCGGTAATCATTTTTATTACCTCATTGGCCTGGATAGTACCTATAATTCCCGGTAGGGTAGCGATTACGCCTATATCGGCACAGTTGGGGGATTCACCTGCTCCGGGGGCTTCAGGGAAAATACACCTGTAGGTAGGTCCTCCCAAATAATTAAATACAGATACCTGGCCTTCATATTTATATATGGCACCAGATACCATTGGTTTATCCAGCAATACACAGGCATCATTTACGAGGTAGCGGGTGTCGTAATTATCTGAACCATCAACTATTATATCATAAGCAGCTATGGTTTCCAGTGCATTTTCGAAGCTGATAAAGTAGGGATGGCAAATGATGGTGGTATTATTATTAAGTGCAGTGAGTTTTGATTTGGCTACTTCTGCTTTCATTTGGCCAATGTCAGCCCTGGTGTAAAGTACTTGTCTTTGTAGATTGCTAATATCTACCTTGTCACCATCTGCAATTCCCAGTGTGCCCACACCCGCAGCACACAGGTATTGTAGTATAGGGCAGCCCAAACCACCAGCACCAATTACCAATACCTTGGCTGATTTTAGTTTTTCCTGCCCACTAATTCCTACCTCAGGTAAAATTACCTGTTTACTATACCGTGCCTGTTCCTCTTTTGATAGCATTTCTTGTGATCCTAATCTTATCCAAAATTAGTCCTAAAATCCTTTCAATAGCTATTATAGTGAATTGAAGGCATAAATCAATTCCTTAAAATATCCCCAAATTATATTCTGCAGGAGTTTTTTGTTGGGTTCACTCATAGCTTTACAACATATAAATATGCGTATATCCTGCCTTTTTCTGGTTTTAGTGCTTTGTTGTCTGAATTGCTCTGCGCAAACAATGATGGGCTATGTGCGTGATGCCAATACAGGTAGGCCATTATATCCGGTGGTAGTGGTTAATGAATCTACACAAGAGGCTGTGACTACAAACGATAGTGGGCTCTATGTAATTACGGCCCGTACGGGTGATGTAATGGCTTTTTCATTTATTGGGTATCAGACAGTAGAGCGAAGGAAGCCTACTTCTATAATTATTGCCAGCATAGATATTAATATGGAACCACAGCAAATTAGTTTGCCGGAGTTTAAATTCAAGATTGATAAGCGCACCAAATACCAGATAGATTCGGAGGAAAGAAGGTCAATTTATAAAATACCACTAGAAAGAACTTCCCCATCTGCCATACTGAACCCTGTTTCCACAATAGCAGAAAAGTTCTCCAAACAAGCCCAATTCCGAAAGCAATTTAAAGAGAACTTCTATAATGGTGAGATAGAGAAATTTGTAGATACACGATATACTCCTGCATTGGTTGCGAAGATGACAGGTTTCACAGGTGATACAATAGGTCATTTTATGTATTCCTATCCTATGCCCTACCAGTTTGCCCGCACCGCCACTGACCTTGAACTGAAAATGTGGATAAGAATTAATTACCGGGAATATCTAAAATCACCCCAATACTTAAACCCTAAAGAGTACTATTTTAGGGATACTGTGGTAGTGGATACACTGCAACATAATTAAACAGCCATAAGGCTGCAACCCCTTAGTATGCTATGGTCCATACGGCCTAATACCTCAAAGCTGCCATCATCATAAATATTGCCCAGGTCTTCAGTAGCTATAAATGAGCAGGAATAAAGATTCGCAAGGTCGATAATATTCAGGCATCCATTGCCCGTTTTATTTACTTCAAGTGGGTCGTTTATATCCCTTACCAGTACTTTCATAGTATTGGTGCAATGAAACAAGCCATCGGCCTTTGCATAGGCTTGTGATAGTAATTCGGTCATGCCATACTCCGAATGTATATTTTCCAGGTGCCAGGCATTTTTTAATTCATCATGTACCTCCTTACGTGTCATTTCTTTCCTACGGCCCTTCATACCTCCGGTTTCCATTCCCAAGGTATGTTTGAGATGCATAGGGTAGTCGGCTGCAAAATCGAGCAAGGCAAAGGTTACACCCAATAAAAGCACTTTTTGACTTTCCTTTTCCAACCGTTCAATTGTTTCGTGCAAGGCTTCCCATTCATTTATATAGAATCCATTAGCGGGATGTTGGCTTTTTTCCATCAATACCCGGGCCATGTGTACCAATGATGCATTTGCCCTTTCGAGGTAGGAGGGTAGTAGGGCAAGTATGGCATAACCAGAAGGATTGCCATAAAATTGCTCAAAGCCCTGAAGTAGGGATTGTTCATATACACAGGCATCCAATACATAATGCCTTGATGTCTGTTCACCTGTTGTGCCACTACTTTCAAAAAGCAAGTCGTAATTTATTTGGTTTGCAGGTGATGTATTGGTGTCTTTTAAGCTGATTACTGTATGTGATTTATAGAATGATACGGGTAGGAATGGTATTTTTTCTAAGGATATTATTGTTTCAGGTTTTACCCGCAAAGCATTGCAATAAGCATGGTAAATTTGATTGTGGGCATACTGAAATTGAAATACCGCAAGTGCTATCTGTTCGAAATTATTTTCGGTGGCACCTAATACTATTTCAGGCTTTATTAACGTTGTTTTGTCAGTCACTTTATTTAACTTTGGTAATATGTTAGGCCGCTATTTATCTATACTGGTAATATCCATGCTCTTATTTTCGGCATGTAAGACTACCACGGCCTCAAAGATACCATTCATATCTTTGATTGCGTTTGTTCCCGATTCTATGAAGGTAAATATTGATACTACGTACCTTTATTTTAACATAGTGGATGGTGATGCTGATATCGGGAATTCAGATGCATCACAAATATACCTAAAAGACAGCCGCTTCGATTCATTGGGATTTATACCCACTCCATTTCCAACTATAGATAAATCTATTGAAGACCCTGCCAAGGGCCTGGAGGGTACCTGTGTGTTTTTTCCATTTCCACAACCCACTCCACGTTTAGATTCAAATCATTTTAATACAGGCGATACCCTGCATTACGAATTCTATATCACAGATAGGGCGGGTCATCAAAGCAACCACATTACTACCCACGACCTTATTATCAGGCCATAGCATGCTGGTGTTCAATTATTTATTTTTGTTGAATTTTTTTGAATCTTTAGGCATTTGCAAATAATACTTGTCTCTATTATTTGTTCCAGTTAAAGTCTTCTTTTTGCTTAGTAGGGGCTTTTTTGTTGAACATCCCTGACAATTCATATACTAGTGGAAAAATATTTATAGCAAGAATTTTCACTTTCACTAAAAATAATGATAAATTTACCTGCAAAAGCTTATTATGAAATTTACACGTTTACTCTTATTATGCTCCCTATTGTTGTTAGCTGGTAATTCCTATGTATCAGGGCAGGTAATGATTATGGAAAGTACATGCGGAACTGGTACTGCAGGCTCACTTGGTGATGGTGCAGGTGCTACTGCTGCGCAAACAAATACACCTTATGGCGCTGCTTATGATGCATCTGGAAATCTCTACATTGCAGAACAGGGAGGTAATAAAGTCCGTAAAATAAATACCGTATCTGGTATTATTACCACAATTGCCGGTACAGGTACAGCTGGATACTCAGGTGATAATGCTGCCGCAGTTGCGGCCACCTTACGTGCCCCTACAGGTTTAGCAGTAGATGCATCTGGGAACGTTTTTGTTGTAGATAATGGTAATAATGTTATCCGCAGGATTGATGTTGCCACTGGTATTATTACTACCATTGCAGGTACTGGTGTTTCTGGTTATTCCGGTGATGGCGCTGCAGCTACCTTAGCTACATTATATAATCCCCGTGCTATAACGCTAGACGCAGCCGGCAATATTTATTTCTCAGACCCTGGTGCCGCATTCGGTGCCACAAGTGAGCGTATAAGAAAGATTACTTACCCATCAGGCATCATTACTACTATTGCTGGTAAGTCAGGTACCCCTGGTTTCGGTGGTGATGGTGCAGCAGCTACTTTGGCCACGCTTAACGGTCCAAGAGGTGTGGCGGTAGATGCTGCTGGTAATGTGTTTATTGCTGATGCAGGTAATAACCGTATTCGCAAGGTAGATGCTGTTACCAATTTCATCTCAACTGTTGCAGGTACTGGAACAGGTGGTTTTAACTTTGATAATGTGGCGGCCACCACAGCCCAGGTTAATGGTGCTTCAGGTGTTGGTTTCGACCCAGCTGGTAATCTCATTATTTCTGATGCAAATAATAACCGTATCCGTTCGGTTAATGCTGGTACACAGTTTATTACTACCATTGCCGGTGTAGGTGGTGGTGGCGGATTTGCAGGTGATGGTGGTGCTGCTACCGCAGCCAGGATAAATGGCCCTGTAGGTGTTTACTTTGTGAATTCAAGCATGTATTATATCTACGACCGTAGCAATAACCGTATACGTGTGGTTTATCCTAATCATACCCCTGTTTTCACCGCAGGTTCTCACCAATCACTAACAATTTGCCAGAATTCAGGTGCAGACAGTTTAAATCCGAATTTAGCTGTTTATGATATTGATTCAAACCAAACAGAAACCTGGAGTACCCAGTTAGCCCCATTACATGGTACCCTGGGTGGTGCTGCAACAAAGTCATCAAACCCTGCTAATATTACTCCTACTGGTCTTTATTATACACCTACCTTCGGTTATAGTGGTATTGATTCTGTAATTGTAAAGGTAACAGATGGATTTGGTACCTCTTATGATACAATAGTCTTTACCATAACTCCTTTACCTGCTGTGGCTCCTATTACTGGTTTAACTGCGGTATGTGTTGGTGCTAATATAACACTTGGTGATGTGACTACAGGAGGTCTTTGGGGTGCAACCAATACTAATGCATCAGTTGGGGCAGGTGGTTTAGTTACCGGTGTTACTGCTGGTATTGATACAGTAACCTACTCGGTAACTAACTTCTGTGGTACTACTACGTCAAGTTATAGTATTACTGTTAATCCTCTACCTGATGCAGGTACTATTGCGGGTCCTACCAATGTTTGCGTAGGTTCAGCAATATTCCTTTCTGATTTGGCTTTAGGTGGTGCATGGTCAGTTTTAAATGCTACTGCAACAGTTGCAGCAGGTAATGTAACTGGAGTATCTCCAGGAACCAATATCGTTTCTTATACAGTATCTAATAGTTGTGGCACGGCAGTTGCCAGCTACCCAATAACAGTACAAACAACCCCAACCGCAGGTACACTTTCTGGTCCTACAAGTGTTTGTGAAACAGCCAATATTACACTTGGCGTAACTGTAACCGGTGGTACATGGTCAGCAAGCAACGGTAATGCTATAATTGTGGGTGGTGTGGTTACCGGCGTTACTGCCGGTATAGATACCATATCTTATACTGTGACCAATCCTTGTGGGTCTGCAACTACTACTTATGTTGTAACGGTTAATCCCCTACCTGTTGCCGGATCTATCACTGGTCCTGTAAATGTGTGTTTAGGTGCTACTATTACCCTGGTAGATGCTGCTCCAGGTGGAGCATGGTCCAGCACTATTACCTCTGTGGCAACAGTTGCCGGCGGTGTAGTTACAGGTATGGCAGTAGGTACGTCACTAATATCGTATACAGTTATCAATGGTTGTGGCACTGCGGTGGCTACGCAGGTTGTTTCTGTAATATCTGTTCCAACTGCCGGTACCATTTCAGGTCCAACAGCGGTATGTGAAGGTGCAACCATTACCCTTACTGACCCTGTTTCGGGTGGTAGCTGGTCTGCGTTAAATGCGAATGCAACAGTTTCATCAACAGGGGTAGTTACAGGTGCTATTGGTGGTACAGATGTTATTACCTATACAGTTGTATATTCCTGTGGAACTGCGTTTACTACTTATAATATCACCATCAACCCATTACCTAACCCAGGTATAATTGTTGGTTCAAGTAATGTATGCCTTGGCTCTTCAACAACACTTACTGATGCTACCCCAGGTGGCGTGTGGAGTGCAACCAATACGCATGCTACAGTTTCTGGTGGTGTGGTTACTGCTGTTTCAGCAGGTGTGGATACTATTTTGTATAGTCTTACCAATGGTTGTGGTACAACATCTGCAAGTAAAGTAGTAACTGTTGCGCCAATCGTTACCCCATCACTTACATTTAGCTCAAGTATTGGATTTACTACTTGCCCAGGTATTGCTGCAACCTATACACCAAACCCTGTAAATGGTGGTACAGCTCCTGTTTATTCATGGAGTGTTAATGGTTCATCAATAGCTACAGGTGCTTCATTCTCCTATGCCCCTGCAACCGGAGATGTAATCCTTTGTTCTATGACAAGCAGCTATGCATGTGTTACTACTTCAGTAGCTTCTTATAGTGTTGCTGTGGTTGTAAAACCTAACCTTACCCCAACAGCAAGTATATCGGTTGGTATAATTGGTGATACAGTATGTGTAGGCACACTTATTACATTCACACCTTCAATTACAAATGGCGGAACTGCTCCTACCTATATGTGGAATGTAAATGGTGCGTTCGCAGGATCGGGTACTACATTATCTTATGTACCTAGTAATGGTGATAATATTAGCCTTGCTTTAACCAGCAACTATCTTTGCCCTGTACCAGCTACTGTAACAAGTAATACAGTAACTATGACAGTAGATGCATCTGAAACCCCATCTGTAATTATTACTGCAAGCCCATCAAATGTAGTATGTGTTGGTACCCATACTACGCTTTCAGCCCATACAATTTACGGCGGTGCAACCCCATTCTTACGTTGGACCAGAAATGGTATTAATGTAGGTACAGGCCCATCATTCCTGTATACACCTATGAATGGTGATGTTATAAGGTGCATGTTGGCTAGTAGCTCATCATGCCGTACCAATGATTCTACTTTTAGTAATAGTGTAGTTATGACTGTAACACCTATGCTGGTTCCTACAGTAAATATCTCCACCACTTCTTCAACTCTGGTTAATGTAGGTTCTACCGTTACATTCATAGCTCTTGTAGGTGGAACAACAACTCCGGGTTACCAATGGTATGTAAATGGTGTGGCTGTACCAGGTGCTACTACTAGTACTTATACATTGAATTCTTCAGTGGCAGCTATTAGCGATGTAACATGTGTAGGTTCAAGCCTTGACCCATGTAATGTAAATGTAACCAGCAACCACATTATTGTAAGTGTGGCTCCACTTGAAGTAAACAACCTTGCTACAGGTGCTAACCTAAATTTAGTGCCTAATCCTAATAATGGTAATTGCTCATTAGAGGGTAGCGTTTCAATTTCAACTAAGAATATTAGCGTTACAGTGGTAAATGCAATAGGTCAGGAAGTTTACACTTCAATGATTCCTGTTGATAATGGCCAGGTAAAAGCTGGAATCATCTTGAATAATGAATTACCAAATGGTGTTTACCTTTTACAGGCGCACATAGGTAATGAGCTTAAAAACATCAGGTTTACTATTAACCGTTAATAGTAAAAGTCAAATAATAAAACAGGCTAGCCGCTCCATTGTGAGCGGCTAGCTTGTTTTTGTGCAGGGTAGAAAGTAGAAAGT
>CANGSR010000224.1 GCA_947456055.1 Chitinophagaceae bacterium | reverse complement strand
ATTGCACTCCTTAGGGAATTTAAAACTTGCAAATGGCAATATAAATGATGAAAAACAAACGGGTGAGAAGGGATTAAACAAGGCCATATCAAGGGTAACACCACCACTCCGTGTACTCAATAAATAGCCTTTGTAGATGGAAAAAAGCATTATTGATGCACATCCTAAGGCAAGTAGAATAGTCAGGAAATGCAGGAAAATTAACCGCCGCAGATTATTCCTGAAATGTGACTGAAACAAAAGACAAATGAATACAATAAGTATAAGATAAAAACTAATGATTAGAAACGCAGGATAGCCTCCACTTGCCATCATGTAGACTATTAATGCCAACCATGCTGAATACCTTATTTGTAATGTGGCAACTAATTTATAATAGGCTAAAAACAGCCAGGGCAACCATGCCACTGAAACTATCCAGGTCATATGCCCTGCATTGCCTACAAATACCCCGCAGCAGCTATAACAAAAGCCGGTTAACAATGCCGCTTGCTTATCCTTTGTCCAATTTTCAGTAAGGGCATACATCCCAAATGCCCCTATGATTACATTTATTATATACTCGATATCCAGTGAAACAAGGGTATATCTCCCAAACAGGGCAAAAAGCCAGGTTATTGGATACCAACAACCACTCTGGGGGTCGGCATAAAAAGGATATCCCGTAAATTGGTAAGGCATCCACAATGGCAGTTTCCCATTTCTCAGGCATTCTACTGCAAAAAACCTGGAAGGAAATGTAGCATCAAGGGTATCCCATAGCGGAAAGTGACGAAACAAAGCAATCTGCCAATAAGCCAAAAGTATTAGCACAACCATCAAGACCCCATGATTTTGGAGTACTGGTTTAAGCCAATTTATCATTGGGCTTAGTTGGCTGTTATTTCCATTACTAAATTTTGCCAATTCTCTATTAGTCTTATAAAATGGTAGCACAAGATACACAGCCTTAAAGAGCCATAACAATATAAATCGCATAAAAAAGGGTAGATTTTCGACTATCTACCCTTTCTATATTATGCCTTAGGCTTTTCCTTGGCTTTATCTTTATACTCCAGTTTCACTTCATTATCATCCAGCTTCCTGTCTATAAGCAATAACCGGGGGTCTACCACTACCTTATAGGGTTTTTCCTTACTTATAATAGTAAGGTGGTTTTCTCCGGGTTTCAACTTGTACATGGCTACCTGCATCAGTGTGGTGCGGTTTTTATATAGACCCACTTCCACATAATTATCAGATGGGGCATCTGAATCCTTACCTGTACTGTCGGAATAGGTTTTCTTTGAGTTCACTGTTACATCCACTATATAGTCGTCTATGTTTTTGCTCAGCTTGGCATCTTTAATCTTATTATCGTAGATAGTGATTTTGGTAAATGCATCAGTAACAAAGTATTGTAAGGAATCCGGGGTCGACTTCCTTATTTCATCCACCAAATCGAGTGTAATAGGATATGGAGGACCCTGGAAACGGTATTTCTCAATAAACCGATGAAGCGCATGGTTTAGGCTGTCTTCACCCAGGTATTTATTGAGGGCATGAATTTGAATTCCTCCCTTTTCGTAAAGTATATAGCCCTGGCCCTGGTCTACATAAGCCCATGGCTTTTCTTTCTCCGATTCGTTAGACCTTGCTGTGAGGTATTTATCCATTTCTATACGCAGGAACTTACGCATCATCTCTTCGGTATATTCCTTTTCCATTACCATTATGGCACCATATTGGGCCAGTGATTCAGAGAGCATATTTGAGCCCTCTACGTCGGCACCTATCACCTGGTGGGCAAACCACTGGTGGGCAATTTCATGGGCTGTTACATAAAACGGATAGTCTACCTGGTCTTTACTACTATCATCCACATTGGCAATAAAGCCTATCCCTTCAGAAAAAGGAATGGTATTAGGGAATGACTGCGCAAAGGTGGCATAGCGGGGAAACTCCAAAATGCGCACCTGCTTGTATTGGTAAGGTGAAAAATTGGTTGTATAATAATCGAGCGACTTTTTAGCACTCCTGAACATCCTGTCAAGGTTATATTCATGGCCTTTTTGGTAATAAATCTCAATATTTACATCATTCCACTTTTCTTTCTTTACTATATACCTCGCCGATAAGAAGGAGTAAAAATTGAGAATCCTGGCATCCATTTTGTAATGAAAATACCTCCTGCCATTCTCCATCCATTCCTTCTGCAAATATCCTGGTGCTACTGCAATCTGGTCGGGAACGGTACTAACAGTAGCATCGAAGCTGATAAAATCAGCATCATGAACGAAGGTATTGTATTGCAATGCAGGTGTATCATTTATAGGATTGGCTGTTTTCCTATAACCAAGGCCATGCTTTTTACGATGGGTATTATCAGATAACTCATAACCCTTGTCGTAGCCAATATTAGGCAGGAAACTTAGGTTATTTACAAAAGTGCCATTATCTAGAGGTGTACCTAACCCAGTGAAACCCTCTCTAAATCCTTTAGTTACCATCTCCACATCGAAGTTGAGCGAAATAGTATCACCGGGCTTTAATGGCGAGGACAGTTTATATATCCTATAAGCGTATTGCGAGTCATTCACCACCATTTGTGATGAAATAGAAAAGCCTAGTTGGTGTATTACCAATGTAGATGGCAGGGCAACATGTATAGAATCAATATTGAAATTGGTCTTGTTTTTCAAAACAAATACTCCATTTGAACGCAATCCCCTGGTATATGGATAAATATCCACATTTAGTTTCACATCAGTGATCTTGGGTTGGGGAGAAAATTCAAACTTTTTGTATTTAAGCTCAAAAGCTTTTGATTCTTCTTCCTGCTTCCATTCAGTTTCAAACTTGTTAAGCACATTGGTATTGTAATAGATAAAACTTCCACAACCCAGGAAAACTACCACTCCTACAATCAATACAGCCCATGAGCGTTTATTCACTTTATTTATAGCCTCTTCAAGGCGGATCCTAATTGATTGCTCACCACCTCTAGCCCATAAAAGGCTGGATAGTACAGCAAGCACCAAACAAAAAGCGCCCCAATACAACTTGTAAACAAAAAATGCATAAGTGAAATGCCCGAAACTATTCATATCAGAGTAATTCACGCCTGGGTCTGATGAGAAAATGAACAGGTTTTGCTTTAGGACGATGCCTGCAAAAGTGCCATTCCAGAAGTAAAATATGCCTACTATAAAATACCCCAGGTATTTGTTCTTTACAAGTGCTTGCACAAATATGCTCAATACAGCAAGCATCATAAGGTCAATCAACCTATATCCATACAGGTATTTGAAATACAGGAGGATTTCAAGATGGGTATAACTTTTATACAACTGTACAATTACCCCGCTAGTGAAAATTATGCCCAATAATAATATTTGCATAAACACCAACCCTGCCAACTTACTACAATAAAACACCCAATTGGGCACCGGTAAGGAATCCAGAATATTATTCATTTTGAAATCTCGTGCACGCCAAACCAACTCACCACCAAACATTATGGTGAGTATTACAATTATCAATTGAATTGTTCCTCCAAATTGCTCCACTACTATATAGGTAACTGGCAATACAGTAGTATCATACAATTTGCCTAGTTGGGTTGATGATAAAAACAACAGCAGCATTCCGAACAGCATAATGATTCTGAAATAAACATTACGCCACATATTTAGGCACTCATTAATTGACAGGCCCCAAAGACTCTTGAGGTTTGATGCATCAGTAAAAGACCTGGTTACAATTGGTAACTCGCTCTTCTTGAAAAAAGAAGGAACAAACGTGAGTTTTACACTTTCCCCTATTTTAGGTTTCTTGAAGTTTAACCTCCTTGGGCTAGATGAAAATGAGAAAAAGCTATAACCTACAAACCAAACTACAGCCGAAATACCTAACCACACCAACCTGTTCACCAAAAATAATGCTGATAAGGTATAATGTAAGTTGTTCTTATCATAAGTACTCCAGTACTTACTTATGGTTCTTTTGGCCAGGTTCCCCATTGGGTCTACAATTGCTGCAATAGTTTGATTATCTAAAGACCCAAAAATGGAACTAGAAACCCCTGTGGCAACATAAAAAATGATTAATGACAACCATATCACAAAAATATCACGGGCAATAAGGCTAACCGCAAAAAATATTGTACCGTCTATTATTGCATTGGGAATGGTAGTTTGCAAATAGGTGGAAACATAGGGCATCAATTTAAATGCACCTATCTTATCGGGATTAACCCAAGGTGATGAGTAACCCAACATCATTCCGAATGCAGGAGCACTAAGTATGATTAATGAGATAAACATGGATGCACTAAACCTACCCAACAAATAGTCGAATTTTGAGACCGGAGTGGTAAAAATCATGGTATAGGTATTATTTCTGAAATCATTCAGAACGGCATTACCTACAAGGGCCACAATGATTATGATACCAATATAATTATTTACTGCCCCAAAAAAAGCATCAATTATTAATGGGGCATTGGCAAATATTTTCTCCCCTGCAATCTGGAAGTTAGCTTCAGGGAATGCCCCGCCAGCTAATAGGGCTACTAAAAAAGTAACAGCAAATAAAATAACAAAATATACATAGGTAGATAAAGTCCTCAATGACCTCCTTACCTCAAAAGCAAATATGGAACCAAACATGGTATATTGAATTAAAGGTTAGGAAATGTTTGAAAAGTAGATATCCTCAAGTGTAGGCTTATTGGCTATAAAACCATTGCCAGGGTCGGTTTCGCTATTTATATAAACCATCATCATTCCACCCGATAGTTTTGCCAATACCATTTTATATTCAGCCTGGTAAAAAGCCACCTCTTCCTTCCTTACCTTTTTGATCCATATCCTATTTTGTAAGCTCTGAACAAGTTCTTCAGGGTTACCTCTTTGTACTACTTTGCCACCAGCTATTATAGCCATATCGTTGCAAAGTTCATTTACATCCTCTACTATATGGGTTGATAATATAACTATAATGTTCTCGCCAATCTCGCTCAGCAAGTTATTGAAACGCAGACGTTCGGCAGGGTCCAGGCCTGCCGTAGGTTCGTCAACAATAATAAGTTTTGGATTACCAATTAGTGCCTGTGCAATACCGAAGCGTTGTTTCATCCCACCTGAATAACCCCCCAGCGATTTATTCCTGTGGTTATAAAGGTTCACCTGCTCCAAAAGAGCTTTTACCAATTCTTTTCGTTCCTTATCATTACCAATACCCTTTAGCCGGGCAATATAATGCAACATCTCCTCGGCACTCACTTTGGGATAAACACCAAATTCCTGTGGTAAATAGCCAAGTACTTTACGAAGCTCCTGCTTGTTTTTGCTCACATCCATACCATTGAAGGTGATGGTGCCACTATCGGCATCCTGCAAGGTGGCAATAGTGCGCATCAACGAACTTTTTCCGGCACCATTAGGCCCAAGCAGGCCAAACATACCATTAGAAATATCGAGATTTACATCCGACAGGGCTTTTACCCCATTAGGATATGTCTTGGAAAGATTGGCTATTTGGAGCATTATGTTGAGGTTGATGATGATTAATCGAAAAAGTAAGCAATAAGTTACAAAAATTCATAAAAATATTTGAAACAAATGCTCTTTTAGAAAAATACCACCAAATACTCCCCTTGAAAATTATAGTTCAGCCGCTATTAGACCAATTTCGTATTCTCTTAGCCCAGTTAATTCTGAAATCAAAGAAATGTCCATTCCTTTCTTAATACAATTTTTCGCTACCTGTAAGACCATTTCTTCTTTACCTTTTTCCTTACCTACAATTTCACCCTCATATTTCCCCTTGTTAAAATTTCCTACGATAATTCCTTCATTATCTCTCCAATCTGACACAAAACGTTCGTAATCCTTTCGCTCATCAGGGCTTAATTGTAGGTAATTCAATTTTTCTTTTGCTTCTTTCAACCCCTTGGCTTGTGTAGTATCACTAATTTCCTGGGTTTTCAAAAAGTGTATCCATTCATCCAGGGTATCTTTCGAAGCATTATCAAAATCATCCACCTTTATGATATAGTATTGGGGATGTATTTTTGATATCTCATCAGCCTGGAAAATTTCCTGCTCTTGCTTAGATAGTTTCAGTTGGTCGTTTTTGCGCTTGCCCCAGAAATTGGTTGCACCATAATAAATATAGTCCTGCCCTACGCCCAAATTGAAGTAGACAATATGGATAGAGATTATTTTCTTTACCTTGCTATAAGGCATGCCCTCATCCATATTTTCTATTATCAGCTTTGATGTGCCAAATAGCATCCGTAGCAAGTAATCAGCCTGGTAATCATTCTGGATTTCTATGATAATCAGTTCACCCTTGGAATTTTTCACCAGCAAATCGACCCGATTGAGTTTATTGGTTGATGTCATTCTATTACTTTCACTTTCCAGGATGTCTTGGATCTTGATGTCCTCTTCCAATAATTCACTAAGAAACCCCTCGAGAATGCCGAAATTGGCTTTATTCCTTAATAATCTCTTTATAGCCCAGTCGAATCGGATTAAGTTTTTCATCTACGTGCTGATAATATCCAGATGCAAATATAAACAATTATCTACCATGTGGAATTCTAGATATTACCCTAAGCATAAGGTAGCCATTTTACTTATTCGGAACACCTTGGCATTACCCAATGCAAAAATAAGGCTAGATTAAAATCCAGACCTGCTCCAAGTCTATCATCATCTTATTACTGGCCTGCCTAGTCTTTATATACAGCCAGAAGCATGATGGACATAAAGTACAGGCTACTATGATGAACATAAAAAGTGGTGGTTAAATTCTCTTCCGATTTTATATTATACATAGCTACAATTAATCCACACATACTTAAAATGAATATATTTACTGTTGTAGGTTTGCTATAATACAAACCCATTTCCAGCCTTATAAAATCCTCCTTTGAGATTGCCCCTCTGAATTTCATAGGTTTGGAAGTTGTGGGGCTAAGGTTTTGAATTTTCTTAGAGGGACTTTGATATGTAAATGATGTTATCGTAAATTCCATGCCCTTTGCTTTTATTTGCGAATAAATCATACCTTTGCATTAACATTAAACACTATTTGAATTATGAGAGTGCTACTTGACATAAAAGATAATAAAGCAGCCTATGTAATGGAATTATTGGAAAGCTTCTCATTTGTCAAAACTACAAGAATTGGCAATGAAAAAGCCCAATTGATTGAGGAAATAAATGAAGCTGTAGAGGAATTAAAGGAAATTAAAGCTGGGAAGAAAACAGCTAGAAACGCAGAAGATTTTATCAATGAGTTATAAGATTAAGACACTTGATGTTTTTGAAAAACAAGCAAAAAGGTTGTTAAAAAAATACCCATCCGTAAAATCTGACTTACTAAGACTTATTGGCGAATTAAAGGAAAATCCAAAGCTTGGAACCTCAATTGGAAAAAATTGTTACAAAATAAGGTTAAAAATCGCATCTAAGGGAAATGGCAAATCGGGAGGTGCACGATTAATAACAAATTTAGTAGTAAGCGATACAACTGTATATCTTATGACTATTTATGACAAATCAGAAAAGGAGAACCTCACAGATAAGGAATTGAAGGATTTACTCGAAAATATCCCTTAATCCTCGCTTTTTCCCATCTAATCAATCATCATTCTACATTTCGCCCTATGTCTTTTCACCAACAAAATGCGCTAAGAATATCAGCACGATTTTCCTAATACATATACTGCTCACCCTACCCTTCCAACTTCGATGGTTGTTGGAAAAAACTCCAACAACGCCACAAATTAAATAAATATAATAATATAATATATATTTGACTACAATTTAAATTAATGCGCACCTATATCGAATCTTCCTTCAGTAAGGTGAACTACTTTGCCTCCGTCGTTCATTGCATCAAAAGCAAAAGTCCCTGATATTTGTTGGTCACTAAATTGTGTAATTTTTATAAATCCAGTATGTGTTGAGTCTGTATTAAATTCACTTTCTCCAGATGGGACACTCCCAGTTGCAAAATTATCATAAGTTGCACCTAGTCTATTAGTACTTATAATTTGGTAGGTACCTGGTGTGTCTAAATAAATAAAACTTATAAACATTTCGAATTTCGGGTTATCTCCATGTGCATATATTTGGATAAGTCCATAGGTTGTCGGCGGGTAAAATCTTACACCATTAACACGTCCAAATGAACCTGCACTACCCGATGCTAT
>CANGSR010000223.1 GCA_947456055.1 Chitinophagaceae bacterium | reverse complement strand
TGGCACCTCTGTTTTTATCAGCAATACCGTAAAATTTTTCCTGACACCCCATTTATAATTTTGTATCGACAACCTGGTGAGGTATTAGATTCGAATAAGCGAAAAAGAGGACTACAGGGAGTGCCTAGTATGGTGGGGCCCTCGGTATATGGACTTGATGCAAATGCCACATATTGCCTGCATCCTGACACCTATATGGCTATGGTACTTGAAAAGATGTTTGAAGCGATTCTGGATATTGCGCAAACTGACCGGCATACCCTTTTAGTGAATTATAATGAAGGACCGATGGCCATGGCTGAGAAAATATTTCGTTTTTGTGGGTTTAATCCAAATGAGGAGGAGAGAAGGTTAATTGCCCAAAGGACACAATATGATGCTAAGTTCCCCGATCAGAAATACATGGAACTCAATGTGGCTAAAAATGATAGTGCTAATGCGGAACGATTATTGGATTTGTATGGGCAGGTGGATTTGTTGAGATTGGGGCAAAAATAAGTGGTGCTTACCAATTGTAATTTAGAATTGGTAAGCACCGTATTACAGTATATTATTATCCAGTTTGCTAATGTAAAAAAAGACATCCCCCTCCCCCCCTTCGCTTACGCACAAAGCCAACTCCTCAAGGGGGAATTGCCACTTCAAAAATATTGAGCTTTTATGCAGTATTGAGCATTGAATTAGAGAAGGATAATTACTTCATCAAAATCAATTGGCCGAAATGGTAGGACAGGTGGTTTGTGCGGCTTACCAGAACGTTGAATTTGTTGCGGTGGGGCTCTTTTGCAAAGTCCTCGGCTGATACGGCGGTATGCCTGCCAAACCAATCGTCGGCCGATAGTTGGGCATAATGGTTAGCAAGGTTTGCATTTACTGCTTTCCACTGTTTTCTAAGGTCGGCAATTGGTGGGGTGGGTTTTGCCTTGTCGGGATTGGTAAGGAATACCTCGTCTAGTTCGGGGTAGGATTGAGTGCCGAAACCGAGTAGTGGCATAAGCCTGTCGTGTACGGCGACCATATGGCCTAGTATGTAAACGCCCCTGTTTTTGCCGGGTGCTACCTCTTTTTCCAGTTGCTCGTCTGTTAGTTTGTCTAAAATGCTGTCGAATCTTGCGATTGTTTGATTCCAGGTGTCGACAGTTGCCTTTACGGCTAATTCGCTATGTGTCATTGATGTTATTTTATTGGTGTACTAAAAGTACATAAAGGCGTTTTATTATAGACAATGATGATATAGGTAATAATGATTTTGCGACTGGTATTGTTTGGATGTCAGTTCGGAGATGCCCGCACCCGCATCCTCGTCTGACCGCGGAAAGCGGTGCTGACGAGTGGGCTATCCTATTTTATGCGTTAGTGTTGACTTATAAATGTAGGGATTTTGGCTAAAGCCAAATGTAATTTTATCCTTATAGCCTGGCCTGAAGGGCGGCGGGAAACGCATTCAACCGCACGAGGGAGACGCATTCAATGCGTCTCTACAACCATCAATTTTTCTATTTTACCCTGTTTTCTTGATGGGACATTAACCTTCAACCTTCAACCATTAACCAATAACCATTAACCATTAAGCATTAACCCTCATCCCCATTATTCTTTAGTTTCATGAGGAGGGTATAGGCATTTTTCAGGACTATTTTGGCGCTGGGTGGGGTAGATTTTAATTCTACATAGCCGTTGTAGGCCATGCCGATTTCTACCTTTTGGAGTTTGTAGGTATTGTCACCGACTTCTACGAAAATGTAGTTTTCGTTGTTCGATTTCACTATGGCATCTTCTGGGATGCTGAGCACATTGGTTTTGTGTAGTTCCAAATCTGCATTCATAAACATGCCGGGCAAGAGGTCTTTGTAGTTTTGGTCCATGTGGCAATGTACTTCGGTGGCCCTATCCTTGCCGATATTTGGGGTTACCAGATGCACGGTGGCACTGTACTTTTTATCAGGGTGCAAATTGGTATAGCAGGAGATTTTCTGGCCTTCCATTATACTAAGGACGTCATTCTCAAATACGGTGAGGGTAAGGTGAAGGTCGTCAGGGTTTACTAATTCGAAAAGGATATCGGTGGGGTTGACGTATTTGCCAATATTTACATTCACCTTAGATACGAAACCATTTATGGACGAATAAATATTGACTGTGCGGGAGATGGTCTTTTCGGTAAGGTGCTCGGGATTGACACCGATGAGGAGCAATTTTTCAGAAAGGGATTTTAAGAGTATTTTCTGGCTCTCGAAATCGCTTAGTGATTGCTGGTATTGCTTGTCGCTGGATGCCTTTGTTTCATTTAGCTTTTGTTGCCTTCCATATTCTGCTTCAAGGTATTGCAACTTGCTTTTTGCGGTAAGGTAATCCTGCTGCACCTGTATGTATTGCTGGTCTTCCATTGTGGCCAATACGGTTCCCCTAACAACTTTTGTACCTGGTATCATATTGGTTGTTTTGAGGTAGCCACCCAGGGGCATGCATACCGAAACTATATTTTGCGGTGGCACATCTATTACACCACTAACTTTTAGGGTGCTATGTATTTCCCGCTGCTCGGGTGCACCTAATAATATGCCGGCATTTTTTGCCTGGGCAGGGGTTAATTTGATTACATCGCCGGATAATGTTTGTGCTGTATCCTTTTTGTCGGTTGGCTTTTGAACCGGTGCTTCGTTGTGGCAGGATGATATCAGGCCTGCCATGAAAATGATTATTATGCTAACTATGTTACGTCTCATGAAATTCTTTTTTTGAAATTATTTTACACCACAAATTTTTTCCACCTCAAATCCTGCCTCGTTCATTTGCTGGGCTATATTTAAATATTCACCCTGCACCTGGAGTGCCTGATTGATTAATATTGTCCAATCGAGATAACCAATCTCACCGAGCCTTAGCTTTTGGTTGGCAGCCTCCATTATGCGGGACGCATTGGGGAGCATGTTTTTCTGATAAACACTTACCAAGTCCTTGCGCTGATTGTAGATTCGCAGGGCATTACTTAGTTCAGAAGACACCTGCTGCCGGCTGGCCTGGTATTCCATTTCTCTTTGACGGGTGAGGTTATTTGCAGCCATAATCTTAGCCTGCTGGGCGCCATAAAATAAGGGGATTCCAACACCTGCACTGATTGTATTGAACCTCGCACCACTACCGAAATATTGCTCTGTATTATATGCAGTGGTTTGCCAACCAATGATGGTGGAGCTATTGATACCCGCATTGAAGGAGGGCATCATTTTGGCTTTTTCCAATTTTGACTCCATTTGGGCAAGACTTATTTTCTGCTCGTACATTTTTAGTTCAGGGGTATTGGCCAATTTTGTGGTATCTAATGCTGATGTTAGGAAATATAAATACGCATCGGCCTGTGGACTTAGCCTGGTTGCTGCATTGAGTAATACTTTTAGCTGCTCCATTTGCACCTCGTAGTCGGTTTCGAGCGATTGGAGCTGATAGGCGATTTGCAATCTCTGGTTATCGGTAGCTGCAAGTTCCAGTGCATCAATATCACCAAGGGCGAAGCGCTGCTTTTCCCGAATGAGGAAGTCGTTATAAATACTATCGGCCCTTTTGAGGAGGCGGGCTTTTTCATCCATCACCAATATCTGGTAAAAGGTTTGCTTTACCCTGGCCGCCAATTCAATTTCCCTGGCCTGGAGGCTGGTTTCGCTTAGTCCGACATTTAGCCTTAGAATGCTACTTTGTCGTTTATAAACAGTGGGGAACTGGATATTTTGAGAGATGGAAAACCGGTTATCCATTAGGTTACTGTTGATTTTCCCATACTCGGCCTGAAAGGCAGTTTTCTCGATATCAGTACCGCTTTTTGAAAGTGATTTGGAATATACCACCTCGGCTTGGGCGGCCTGGATGCCCAGATTTTTTTGGGTGGCCATCTGGATGGATTCTTTAAGGGTAATATAATTCTGTGCACCTGCTTTAGGTAATACAAAACCACAAAGCACAAGAATTAAAACGGCAGCCTTTGCGACCTTGAAACTTTTAAAACCACCCTCGAAAAGGAGGTAGAATACAGGGAGAACAAAAAGTGTAAGCAAAGTGGATATTAATAGCCCACCAATAACCACTGTTGCTAAAGGTTTCTGCACCTCACCACCTGCACCTGTGCTTATGGCCATAGGGATAAAACCTAATGATGGCACTAGGGCGGTCATTAGCACAGCCCTCAATTTGGACTTAGTGGCGTGAATAACTATCCTGCGGGCATCGTGCCAACCCTCTTTTTTGAGCCTGTTGAACTCTGAGACCAGCAAGATACCATTAAGCACCGCCACACCAAATAGGGCAATAAACCCTACCCCTGCTGAAATGCTAAAAGGCATCTGGCGAATTGAAAGGGCAAAAACGCCACCTATAGCTGATAAGGGGATAGCGGTATAAATGAGCAGGCCTTGTTTTACAGAACTAAACGCAAAATAGAGCATGAGAAATATTAGCAATAGAGCTACAGGAACAACAATTGACAAACGCTCACGGGCTGCGGTCATATTATCGAATGAGCCGCCGTAGACTATTTTATACTCACGTGGCAGGCTAAGGCCTGCTTTTACTTTCTGCTGTAGTTCGGTAACAATGGTTTGCACATCACGGCCTTTGATATTGAAACCTACTATTATCCTGCGGCGGGTATCTTCCCTTTGTATCTGGTTTACACCTTCTACTTCGGTTACAGAGGCTATCTGGCTAAGGGGTATCTGGGTTCCCATTTTGGTAGGCACCATCAAGTTTTCAATATCACCTGTACTTTTTCTTGACTCACCTGCTAAGCGAACCACCATATCGAATCGTTTTTCACCTTCATAAACCTGACCGGCGATTTGCCCGGCAAAGGCAGCATTTACTACCCTATTTACATCGCTCACATTGAGGCCATTTTTGGCCATGGCATCACGGTTGTATTTAATTACTACCTGGGGCATCCCAGTAACCCTCTCCTCATAGATATTAATAGCACCATCTATAGTTTTGATAACGTCGGTGAGCCTGTGGGCATAGGCACTTAATGAATCGAGATTCTCACCGAAAATCTTGCAAACCACATCCTGGCGGGCACCAGTCATTAATTCATTAAACCTCATTTGCACGGGGAACTGAAAACCGACGGTAATACCTGGTACATCTTCCAGGGCCTTGGTCATTTTCTCGCTTAGCTCGGGGAAGGTTTTGGCTGAGGTCCATTCCTTTTTATCTTTCAGGAGGAGAATCATATCGCCGGCCTCAAATGGCATTGGGTCGGTAGGAATTTCGGCACTACCTACTTTGGTGACTACTTTTAATACTTCGGGAAAACGCTCCAATAATATTTTAGAAGCCTGTTGGGTACATTTTATGGTATTAGACAGGTTACTACCCGTTAATAGGCGGGTTTCAACAGCAAAATCACCTTCCTCGATAGAGGGCATAAACTCACCGCCCATCCCCATTAAGATGATTACAGCAATAGCTAATAGGCCAAGGGAGGAAGCAATAACCATTTTAGGGAATTTCATCACCCTGCTAAGCAATGGTTGGTATTTACGCTCCAGCCAAATGGTGAACTTATCGGCAATGGTCTTTTTATGGTTGAGTTTTTTATTCAGGCATAGGGCTGCCATCATGGGCACGTAGGTGATGGATAATAAAAATGCACCGAATATGGCAAAGGCAATTGTATAGGCCATTGGTTTAAACATCTTACCTTCTATACCTTCAAGGGATAGGATAGGAAGATAAACGATGAGGATGATTATCTGGCTAAATACGGCAGATGTAATCATGTGCCCTGTGGAAGTGGCTACCTCGGTATCCATAGCCGATTGGTCAATTTTAACCAGGTTACGGAAATGCTTGGAGTGAGAGAAGCGGTGTAAGATTGCCTCCACCACGATAACCGAACCATCTACTATCAAGCCGAAATCTATGGCTCCAAGAGACATGAGGTTACCACCTACCCCGAATTTGTTCATCAAAATGATGGCGAACAACATTGAAAGAGGGATAACCGATGATACAATAAGCCCTGCACGGATATTCCCTAAAAAGAAAATAAGGACAAAGATTACTATCAGGGCACCTTCCATCAGGTTATTCTCGACGGTATTAATGGCATTGTTTACCATTTTTGTACGATCAAGGAAGGGCTCAATGATAACGCCCTCGGGGAGCATTTTTTGAATTTCTTCTATTCTTATTTTTACTTTTTTGATGACTGCTGATGAGTTTTCTCCTTTTAGCATCATTACCACTGCACCTGCAACTTCGCCCTGGTCGTTGTAGGTCATTGCACCATAGCGAATGGCGGAACCGAATTGCACATTCGCCACATCACGAATCAATAAGGGGGTGCCATCGGACAATGTCTTGACTACTATTTTCTGGATATCCTCAAGGCTGGTTGCCAGGCCTTCGCTACGGATGTATAATACAGTGGGACCTTTCTCGATATATGCACCACCAGTATTCTGGTTGTTTTTTTCAAGGGCATCAAACACGTCCGCTATGCTTAGGTCATGGGCTTTGAGTTGTTCCTGACGTACGGCAATTTCATATTGCTTGAGTTTGCCGCCGAAACTTGACACATCTGCTACTCCTGGTGTGCCCAACAATTGGCGACGTACAATCCAATCCTGGATGGTGCGGAGTTCAGTAGGGCCATATTTTTGTTCGAATCCTTTTTTCGGCCTTATTACGTATTGGTAGATTTCGCCCAGGCCTGTGGTAACTGGGGCCATTTCGGGGGAACCAATACCGGCAGGCAGGTCCTGCTTTACAGATTGCAATTTTTCGCTTACCTGTTGCCTAGCCCAATACACATCGGTTTCATCGTTGAAAACAATGGTGACCAGTGATAGGCCAAAGCGGGAAAAGCTGCGTACTTTTTTTAATCCGGGGATGCTACTACAGGCCTGCTCTATTGGGAATGTAATGAGGCGTTCCACGTCGGGGGCGCCAAGGGATGGTGATACGGTAATCACCATTACCTGATTGTCGGTAATATCGGGCACGGCATCTATGGGTAATTTGGTTACCTGAAATACGCCATACACAATAATAAACAGTACAAACAGGCCCACTATTAGTTTCTGTTTTATACTGAATTCTATTATTTTATTAAGCATTAAGTGATTGTTTTAGATTTTTTGAATTGAGATGAATGGGGTGAACGTTGAGCTTCCCAGGGCGATGCCCTGGGCTAGTATATTTTGCCCGCCACGGCGGGCGTTTAAAAATGTAAGAACATTATTGGAGTATTTTAAACATTGATAACCGGGCTTATCCGGGCGATGCCCCGGGCTAGGAGGTTTTACCCTTTCAGGGCGTTATAGCCTGCAAAAACATTTTTAGAATATTTTAAACGTTGATAATCATGCTTCCCAGGGCGATGCCCTGGGCTATGGGATTTTGCCCTTTCAGGGCGTTCAACAATAAAAACTAAATTCCCAAATCGCAAATTATGTTTAATTCCACCTATGTGTTTTACAAAACCATTAGGCGAACCGGGGAGGTTGCCAAATATTATGACCTACCAGATAAGCATAGCTTACTTCTTTGATTCCGAATATGGGTTTGGGGTAGTAATATGTTTTTAAAGACTCTGGAACAAATGGTTGTATGGGAATAAATTCGAAACAAAAGGTATTGATATCTACAGTTTTATAGGGCAACTGCATATCCCGGTCGTAATCTTTATCTCTTTTATTGCCATTGGCATAATGTATCTGAAGAAAACGGGCTATAGATATGTTTTTATTTTCTTTTTTATGCTCCTGAAAATGGGCTACCAATACAGGTATCTTCAATAGTTGCCACAATTGTGTTTGTGTAACAACTACAATGAAGAAAAGCAATATGGAGGCATATTTACGCAGGACAAGTAAATTTAGGATACCTGCAAATATAGCACTTATCGAGCAGTTGAATTATGATTAAAGTCAATAAACTGCTAAAGAATGATGATTATATAAAACCAACGATTTGCTTTTTTCACTTTCTTATATTCGGCGGTACCCTCACTCCCAAAAGCTGGATAAAAGAAATTGATTGTCAATCGGAGGCCTCACCCCGGCTCTTTGCCATTCACAAGTATGGTTTAGATGGGACTTGGTGCAAAAAAGAGTATTGCCGTGTGGAGGCCTCACCCCGGCCCTCTCCCATTGACAAGTATGGTTTAGATGGGACTTGGTGCAAAAAAGAGTATTGCCGTGTGGAGGCCTCACCCCGGCCCTCTCCCATTGACAAGTATGGTTTAGATGGGACTTG
>CANGSR010000222.1 GCA_947456055.1 Chitinophagaceae bacterium | reverse complement strand
CCCGCTGAACCATTATGAGGAGTGGCTGAAAGAATGGATAGTAGTAGGTAAAAAAGACGAATGGAAACCTAATGTATACGGCCAATGCAAAAGCTGGCTGGATAGCGGCCTGCAACCAAGGGCTATGACCCGTGACAGTAATTGGGGGGTACCGGTGCCTATACTTGACGCAAGGGGCAAGGTACTCTATGTGTGGTTTGATGCACCAATAGGTTATATAAGTGCCACCAAGGAGCTTACCAACCAGTGGAGCGACTACTGGTGCAAGGAAGATACCAAGCTGGTGCATTTTATAGGTAAGGATAATATTGTGTTCCACTGTATTATTTTCCCGGCAATGCTGAAGGCGCATGGAGGGTTTATAGTTCCTGAAAATGTGCCTGCCAATGAGTTCCTGAATATAGAAGGAGAAAAAGTGAGTACATCGCGCAACTGGGCTGTGTGGGTGGATGAATATATAAAAGATTTCCCCGACCAGCAAGATGCCCTTAGGTATGTGCTTTGTGCCAATGCCCCCGAAACCAAGGATAATGACTTTACCTGGAAGGATTTCCAGGATAGGGTGAATAATGAGTTGTCGGCGGTGTTGGGCAATTTCGAGAACAGGGTTTTTGTGCTGATGCACAAACTGTGTAAGGGCCGTGTGCCCCCGGTTCATCCTGATAAAATTACCGAGGCCGATAATACCATCATCAGGGAGATAATGGCTGCCAAGGGCAAGGTGGAAAATGCACTGGAAAATTATAAGTTCCGTGATGGACTGTCGGAGGTAATAGAACTGGCCCGTAAGGGAAATAAATACCTGCAGGACAATGCGCCATGGAGCCTGTCGAAAACCAGCGAAATGCAGTTGGAAAACCAACAACGCATAGATATTTGTATCCACATTTGTCTGCAACTGACTGCGAACCTGGCTATCCTGCTCAATCCCTTCCTTCCGTTTACCGCCACCAAGATGCGCAAAAAAATGAAGGTGGTGGAGCGCATGCTCGATTGGGAGAATGCCGGCAGGATGGACTTATTGAAAACCAACTATCCCCTTTTGGCACCAGAGCTGCTCTTCCGCAAAATAGAAGATACCGAGGTGGCCGCACAGGTGGAGAAGCTGAGGAATAATATGGTGAAACCGAATACTCAAAAAATGGAAAATAAAATAGAACCAATAGCTGAGGCAACAGCAGTAGTACCGGTAGCACCCGAGGCCGCCGCTGAACCCGCAAAAAAACCTGAAATAACCATTGATGAATTCATGAAAATGGATTTGAGGGTGGGAACAATAGTTAAGGCCGAAAAAGTAGCCAAAGCTGATAAACTGCTGAAGTTGGAACTGGATATGGGTGATGAAATTCGTACGGTAGTATCGGGTATAGCGTTGCATTTCACTCCGGAGGAGATTATAGGCAAGCAGGTAACAGTGGTTGCGAATCTTGCTCCCCGCAAAATGAAGGGAATTGAAAGCCGTGGTATGATATTGATGGCCCAGAATAAAGATGGCCGCCTGATATTTGTAAGCCCGCTTGAAAAAGCCGATGAGGGTGTGGAAGTGAGATAGTGATGGGATTTTGTGCATGCTTAATGAATAGTTCAGAATCATAATAATATTAAACCCGAAGGGTTGATATTTTTGTAGAAAAAGGAATAGAATTGATGATAAACCCTGAAAGGGTGACATTATTCGTTCAATATCCGAAAAATAATATCACCCCTTCAGGGTTCTGAAAAGATTTAAAATTTTGGTCTATAATAATGTCAACCCTTCGGGTTTATTTATTTGACCAAAAGAAACGAACTGGAATTTTTAATTTGTTTGCCCAATTTTAGGGATTTGTTCCTAAATTGGTTTGAGGTTTAAAGTTTATATTTACAGCCTAATTGCAATTTTTATGAAGACTAAAACAGTCTGGTGGGTAGTTATTATTTCGGTAGTAGTAATTGTGGCATTGGTATTTGTGGCAAAAAATGCCGGCAATAACGATGTAAAGGTAGCTATAGAAAAAACTGGCCTCCACACCATCACCGAAACAGTAACAGCCAGTGGTAAAATATACCCAGAAACCGAGGTGAAAATAGCACCTGAGGTGAGTGGTGAAATTACCATGCTGGATATAATGGAAGGTGACAGTGTGCAGAAAGGACAGGTATTGGTAAAAATCAATCCGGCTATATACAACTCTATGGTAAACCAGCAGGAAGCCCAGGTGGAACAAACCAAGGCCAGTGCGAATAATACCCGCCAGATGATGGCCCAGGCAGAGTCGCAATACGAATTGGCATTGGCTACTTACAACCGCAATAAAAAACTCTACGAACAAAAAGTTATTTCACAACTGGAATTTGAACAGGGCGAAGCTAATTTCAAATCGGCAAAGGCAACTTTTGATGCTGCAAAGGCTACTACATCGGGCGGTGTTTATGGCATTCAAGGAGCAGTTGCCAGTCTGACCCAGGCAAAGGAAAACCTGCAGAAAACTACCATTATAGCACCAAGGAGTGGTATCATAAGCCAGCTAAATGTAAAAAGGGGTGAACGTGTGGTAGGTACTGCACAAATGGCCGGTACCGAAATGCTGATTATAGCCGATATGAACCGCATAGAAGTGAGGGTGGACGTAAGTGAAACTGATATCTCTAAAGTGAAAATTGGTGATACTACTATTATAGATGCCGATGCCTATAGGAACCGTAAGTTTAAAGGTATAGTATCAAAAGTAGCCGTGAGCAGCAGTACTGCAGCAATAAGTGGCTCATCAGGTGCAAGTTCAGACCAGGTAACCAATTATACTGTGCATATCCTCATCCTGCCATCTAGCTACGAAGACCTGACTGCTAAAATGACTAAGGGTAAATTCCCATTCAAGCCAGGTATGTCGGCATCAGTTGAGATCCAGACTAACAGGCAGGAGAATATATTATCAGTTCCTGTAAACGCTGTTACTACCCGTGATTGGCCAGATAGCCTGAAGAATAAAAACAGTGGTGGGTCTGTAAGTGACAATATCCGCCAGGTGGTATTTGTATATGATAGTAAGACAATGACAGTAGCCCTCCGTGATGTAAAAACAGGGCTGCAAGACAATAAATACCTACAGGTAACAGAGGGTCTCAAAGAAAATGAAGAAGTAATTTCTGCCCCATATGGTGCAATTGCCCGCATACTTAATGACAAAACAAAGGTGCATGTGGTAGATAAAGATAAGTTGTTTGAGGCGAAGAAAGAGTAAATTTAATTATTAATGGTTAAGGGTTAATGGTTAATGACCATCGTTTATTGGTGAATTTACGACCGTAGATAATTTATCAATTAATAATTAACCAATCACCATTAACCATTAACACTGAACATATAGCATTCCTTGCCCCTAAACATTGCCTTAGGGTCAGTTAGTACCATTCCATTGCGGATGGCTACTTTTTGTGAGGGGATATTATTGGGGTTGATGAGTGAAACCAGGGTATCTGCGAATTTATTTTCAAAGCCATATTTCTTGAATAGTTGGGCTGCTTCGGTGGCATAACCTAGCCCCCAATATTCACGTAGCAAGTGATACCCTATTTCAACAACTGGCTTACCCTTTACTTCCTGGGTTATAAGGCCACACATACCTATAAATTCGCCCATCTCTTTGTTGATGAGTGCCTGTAGCCCCAGCCTACCCTCCTTATACCTTAACAGGCAGAAACCTATCCACTCATTTGCACGCTCCATAGGCGTTTTAGTATCATCATATCCTGCATACCTGGTACAATCAGGGTTTTGCATATATCGCTCCCATATTACTGCGTCTTCGGCAGTAACGAAACGGGTTACTAAGCGGGCGGATTCGAGGTGGTCTTGGTAAGGTTTCATTTAGTACATAGTAATTAGTACATAGTAATTAGTAGATAGTAATTAGTCGATTTTTTAGATAGTATTTATCAGACCAAGTGTTTGGCATGTGGATATTTAATAATAATTATCCCAATCTGCAATTCTCCACTACAACTTAAACCTTTTCTTAAACTCGGGTTTTAGCATATCGTGGAGTTTGTTGTAGGGGATAAAAAAGCAAGGGGTATTGAAGAAGTCATTATTACCGTAAAGGAAAGTGATTCCAAAGTCGCTCACATACATATCATTGCTTACATTGGCGAATGATCCGGTATAGTTAGGCTTAATAGGTGCATAATAATTCTTCATATCGTTCTCCAATAGGGCTTCCAGTTTGCTGGTATCTACATTCATTATATCATTGAGGTGGAGTAACTTTTTATGCTGAATATCAAGACAATAGTAACTTTCACGGCTATGGCCTTTAGGAATTGCTACATAGTAACTAGCTTTGATTACTACTATCCCATTGCCATTATACCAGGGTTCAGCCACCAGGGTTAGATAGTAATTATCCTGGGTAGCTTGACCATCATCTATCAGTTTTTTATAAGAGGCTATTTCCAAACTATCCTTCCTATGCATATAATCATTAAGGTTATCGGCATTGATACCATCATGGTCTAGTGCATCTGCAAGTGCTTTTTCATACCAGGCAGCATCTTCTTTTTTCCATTTATTACCCGGTACAGGCATTTTGTAGCTTGAATAAATAATAGAATGGTTTTCTTCAGACACAAAAGAATCACGGTGAATCACCAGGTCGAAGCGGAAAGTACCTTCAGGGTACTCTTCTTTCAGGCTGATGTTTGCATGGCCTTTACCATCTGCACTCTCCCATTTTCCCTGTATGCCTTCCTTTGAAATGATGATTTTACTCTTAGATCCTGAATCAGTAAACTGGTCGTTGCGCACAAAACCATAAATAGTCATTTCCTGGTTGATGACCGTATCTTTTTTATAAGTAAACAATTCGGCCTGCGTGCTCTTATTTGCAAAATTGAAAGAACCATCAATAGTATTATTCCACAGCATCAGGTTCACATGGATAGGATGTCCATCAATATTCCCGGTATAGTGTTTATACCAGATTGACTTATCGAAAGGGTTTTTAAAGCCATTTTTGAGTTGGGCACCAGATTGACTTGTAACACCAGTAAGTAAAATTGCAAGAACAAGAAGACGGTAAATTCGCTGCATATATTGAGATTATGGTCAAAGATATTTCTTTCCTTTGGCTGTATGAATGCAAAGCCATCTTTTTTTATCAGGGCTGGTTTTTGTTACATAAATACCCCTAAAAAATTACTTGCCGTAAGTGGATGATTTTTTATTAATTTGCCATCCAATTCAAAAAAAATATAGCCGATGTCCATTAATTTATGTGTAGATTGGGGTAATACCAATATTAAAGCAGCAATCTTCGATAACGATAAATTGCAAAAACAAGTGGTATGTGATGAAGGAACCGCTGTTCAAAAAGTATCAGAATTAATGGATACTTATAAACCCGTAAAAGCTATAACCTGTTCTGTAGCCACCCATGGTGATGAATTGGAAAACATGATTGTAAGCCGGATTAAAGGAACTATAAAACTGGATTCAAAAACCCGCCTGCCAATAAACAATGCCTATGGTACTCCCGAAAGCCTGGGCGCTGACAGGGTTGCCCTGGTATGCGGTGCTCACTTAACCAATCCTGACAATAATAACCTGGTAATAAGCCTGGGTACCTGTGTTACTTACAATCTGATGCAGAAAAACAAAACATTCAGGGGCGGTGCAATATCTCCGGGAATGTACATGAGGCTGAAAGCAATGCACGATTATACCGACAAGTTGCCTGAAGTAAGTGTTCAGGGCGACCTTTTGCTCGTAGGCTATGATACCGAAACATGTATGCGTGGTGGAGTGGTATTTGGTATGGCAGCCGAAATTGATGGCATGATTAAGGAATATGAAGCCAAGTACCCTGAATTTAACGCCATATTAACGGGCGGTGATGCGGCATTTTTTGCAACCAAAATTAAAAGTAAGATATTTGCTGACCCTGACTTATTGTTGAAGGGATTAAATTTAATCTTAAACTATAATGTATCTTTCCCACGCTAAGTGTTTGTTCGTCCTATTGTTTCTTTATCCGGGTATAAGTGCATTAGCCCAGACGACAGCAAATAGCAGCAACCCTACCAATGGGCATGAAAATGACCCATATTCAAAGTATGGTATAGGGGAAATGGTAAATGCTAATAATGTAATTCTGAAAGGTTTGGGTAGTGCTACATCAGCCTACGAAAATCCCTACTACATTAATAGCGACAACCCTGCTTCTTATGCTTCGCTGCAATTGACCACATTTGAAATGGGAATGACCGCAAGTACAAGAGTAGTAACCGGAAATTTGAATGGGGTTACTACAAGTTACACCACTGGTACAGCTTCTATTTCCTATATGCAGTTAGGCATTCCATTGTCAAGAAAAAACAATGCAGGTATGTGCCTGGGATTCAAACCTATATCTCACATTTACTACAATCTTATAGATTCAAGTTTCAATACCCCTATTGGAACTGTCTTCAATTCAAATAACGGGGAAGGAAGTATAAACTATGCATACATTGGTGGTGCAGGCAGGATCAAAAACCTGAGTTTCGGTGCTAATGTGGGCTATATGTTTGGTACAATACGTAAAACTACTGCAGTAGTACCTATTGATACTGCATCAACTAACAGGGCGTATATAGCCCAATATACAAACTTCACACGTATTGGTGGGATTTATTGGAAAGCAGGTGCAATTTATAAAACAAAATTAGATTCAAATTATACATTGCGTATTGGTGGTACACTAAGTATCCAACAAAAAATTACAGAACACCTGGATGCATTCCAGATAAGCAGTTATAATTTCGGAGATACAAATGCAAATGATACTACCAGCCGATTGGTGAATGCAAAGGGAACACTTACTATGCCTACTTCGTTTAGTATTGGTGTGATGCTTTCTAAAAACGACAAATGGAATCTATCGGTTGATTATACATCAACCATGTGGAGTGGTTTTAAAAGCACTCCAGATACCGGTATGGTATATGGTATTGGTAATAGTTCAAGCAGGTTTAGCATAGGTGGTGAGTTAACACCAAATATAAATGATATCCGTACTTATTCTGCAAGGATGACCTACAGGTTTGGTATGTATTATGGCACCCAAAACATTTACCTTAGCAATACAACAATACCTGTATATGGTATTACTGGTGGACTAAGTTTCCCAATTAAAAAGTCAACATCACACCTGAATACTGCTATTGATATTGGCAGGTTGGGACTTACTACTAATAACCTACTACAGGAAACGTATGTAAGATTCAGCCTGGGTATGACATTCAACCATATTTGGTTTATCCAGAGGAAATATGATTAATCTCTCACGCTTTACGAAATATTAGTGACAGAATGAGAATAAAGGATTTCATCAGTAGTATTCCATATTTAAAATCATTAACCCGGATGTTGATTCCGGGTATTTTGTTTTTCCTACTACCCTCTTGCACCAATAACCCTGATGAAATAAGGGCACTAACTGGTGGTGGTCAAAAAGCTATGGACCATGCCGAGCAGGTTACCATCATCTATAGCAAGGAAGGCAAGATTAAAATGAAGCTTTACGCCAAAGATTTTGTGAAGAATGACTATGCCAAACCTCCTTATATTGATATGAATAATTCAATCAGGGCGGAGTTTTACAATGATAGCGGTGAACTTGAAAATGTACTTACAGCCGATTCTTCCCGTTATTATGAAGCAGAAGGTAATATTCTGGTTTGGGATAGTGTTGAGATCATTGGTAAAAAAGGCCGGCTGAATACCGATGAATTGGTGTGGAATGCAAGTATTGAGCGTTTCTTTACTGAAAAGCCCATAAGGATTACAACACCTAACGAAGTGCTCTATGGTGTGGGTATGGAAGCCAACCGTGATTTCAGTTGGTATAGAATATTGCACCCTAAAGGGACAGTGCAGGTGAACAAGGGTGAAATGCCTAATTAGAATTAGAACAACAACATAAAATATAAATAAACAATGAGAAAGAATATTGTCCTGGTTTTTTTATTGTCTTTTGGCTTAGCAGCTACTGCATTAGGCCAGGGTTTTAATAAGGCAAAAATGGATAGCCTTTTCAATGCAATTAATACCAACAACAAGGGTATGGGTAGCATTGTACTTTCCCAAAAAGGAAAAGTAATTTATAAAAAATCTATAGGCTATAGCCTAATAAATGATAAGGAAAAGGTTAGTGCCAATGATAATACTAAATACAGAATTGGGTCTATATCCAAAATGTTTACTGCTACCATAATAATGCAATTAGTAGAGGAAGGCAAGCTACACCTGGATGAACGCCTTGCCTTGTATTTCCCTGAAATACCCAATGCAGGCTTGATTAATATAGGCCAGATGAT
>CANGSR010000221.1 GCA_947456055.1 Chitinophagaceae bacterium | reverse complement strand
GAATAGAAGAATATATTTTTCTCCTCATTAGTTTTGGCATCAACTATATAAGACCTGAAAACACCTTCATTTATGAATCCCAGGTATTTACAAACGTTTTTATGCCGGTTGAAATAGTCGCCCTTTTTATACTCTTTAGTGTGCCAATAGGGAATAGAAAAGCTAAAGTCATCTGCCGATAATTCAGCAAACTGGTTGAGTGCGTAGGCTAGTGTATGGGTATTATTCATTTGCCAAAGATATCTTCCAATTCCTTAATCTTTATTGGCTTAGGTAAAACAGTATCTGATAAATTACCCAATCTCAGAACCGGATGCTTGGCGTCTTGGTGATAATTTAAAAAAACATCATCCCCTATGGCCATACCCTCACATCCCCAACATCCACTAATAACCATCCGCCTGCCAGTATCTTTGGGTTTAAAACATTCATAAGTACAATTCCTTTTAAAGACAACAAAAGTATCTTCTATGTAGCTGGCTAAGGAATCACTATGGCCATCTACAAAAAAACTGGCATGAATCTTTTTTCTTCCTTTGGGATATATGAAGGAATAAATGTACGGCTGTCCGTCCCCTAAACTATCTCTTCTAACCTGCTTGATGTGTATTAATTTATTGAGAGGTACTGTTTGCCTATTGGTTTCTTCATGATACATCTCCCTTCTCAATTTTCTTGGCCGATTATCTGCCCTATTCTTCCCAATGATTTTCAAGCCCATTATTAGGGGAACAAAGAGGAATAATATTAGGAAGTAATAAAGTCTCATCAATGAAATAAAGGTAGGTAAAACTTACTACTTTAAGACCAAGGTTTATTATCTTAAAACCAGCCTCCTCAAACCTCAATAACCGGGAACAAATGCCCCGGCTAAAAAACTATCAAAACAAAGCAACCTAATTATCCAGCTTAAACAATATAGGCAATGTCATTTCCACATCCACCTTTTTACCCTTCATTACACCTGGTTCCCATTTGTTCATTTTTCCAAAGACCCTCAATGCCTCGGTTGACAAAACTGTATCTGGCGACCTTACAATTCTTGGATATAATACATCACCATAAGAGTCCACTACAAATTGTACTATTACCCTACCCTGAATATTATTTTTTCGTGCACTTTCGGGATATTTAATCTCCAACATCAAAAATCCTCCTAAATCGGGATAGCTAGGATATTTTTCCAAATTCTTCATTTCACTAACTGGTACTAGATTCAGGTTGGCCGAAGCTGGGGTGACTTTTTCTGAAAGTGTTTTTCCAGAGGTGTTTTCTGCATCCCCCGGCACATGTTTACTACAACTCTGCACTGTTATTGCGGCACCTACCAATAGCATCATTGATAGCGATACCTGCATAATGGGCCTGGCAGGTGAGCCCTGGTTCTTTTTTTGTAACATCATAATTCTACGTTTTATGGGGTGAATAATAAATAAATGCATTATAGGTATGGAGGGCACATTAAATACCGACCCAAGCAGCAGGCGGGCATAATCATCCTGGTCAGCCACAACACTGGCATCAGCCTGAAATTCATGTACCTGCTTAAGTTCGGTTTTAATTATTTGCAGAAATAGGTTGGGCCATGCAAGTACCTGAATCAGGTTGACAAATACCAAATCAAGGGTGTGGTGCATACGGGTATGCGCCTCTTCATGTTTCAATATGATTTCATTGACCTCCCCACCTGGGAAAAATATATAGTTACCAAAACTACCAGGGCCATAACCACAATTGGTTACCAAAGTATACCCATCAATGGTTTTCTTAGGACTTCTCGATACCAACCTTACAATAGCTGCAGTATTGATTATTTGCCTCAGGAGTAAAACGCCTGCTACAGCAAGATAGATGAGCAAAACCCAATTAAAACCGGTGGTCATATTCAACTTTATATTTGAACCAACAACCATTTCAGGAAGCATTAAATTAAATCCTACAGTATGTTGCAATTGAGCCTGAAAACCTTGTGGCAGGTTTAGGTATGGCAACAAAAATGGAAGGATAGCACATAACAGCAAATAATACCTAGCAAATGCATGAACACCCCTGTTCCTTAAAAACAGCGCATAAATCACCAGCATAGCTGCGGTATAAACCGATACTTGAATGAGGTAGAGCATAGTAATTACTTTTTATGGTCTGCTTTTTTCATTTCGTTGAGTATACTTTCGAGCTCTTCTATGCTTATATCCTTTTCTTTGGCAAAGAAGGAAAGCATATTAGCATAAGAACCTTCAAAATATCCCTTTAGGAACTGGGTCATTGTCTTTTTAGTATAATCATCCTTTTTTACTTCGGGAAAATACCTGTTCGATTTCCCGAATGATTCATGCCCGGCAAACCCCTTGTCTTCCAGTATTTTGATGATTGTACTCACCGTATTATAATGTGGTTTGGGATCAGGTAACTCGTCTACAATATCCTTAATAAACGCTTTTTCCAGCTTCCACAATACCTGCATTATCTCTTCTTCTGCCTTTGTCAATGGCTTAAATGATGCCTTCATAATCCTACTACTAAATTTTTAGTAAACCTACTATTTTTTTAGTTATTAAACTAATTATTTAGTAGGTTTTTTTGAGAAATAGAAATCATAGCCCTCAAAATTATCAGCTTCAATCAGCAGTTCAGACATCCTTGAGGCAATGTTGGGGCAATAATGAGAAATTATGAAATCGCTCATATATTTGACAACCAATCACTTACAACGAAACCATTGCCCCAAAAAGAGCAATAGCTTATTTTTAGAAAATGGGGCATTGTGGTAGAAAACTTCCGGCTCTAAGATTTGACAACCTTCTAAAACTTGTCAAATCTGTACACTATCATGTCACCCAAATAGTAGAAATATCGTTCTTGCAAAAAATCAGCTAAATAAGAACAATCAGCTTCCCCCTGTAGTTCAGACAAAAACACCACCTCCCCTACAGATAACAATTTAATTACCCCACATTGGCAATACAATCGTAAATTTGACATTCAGAAATAAAAGGATTGGATATGGATAAGACTGAAGTGAAATTATTAGCTAAAAAGGTGTTGATAGGTTTATTAGTGGTTTTGGTAGTCATACAATTCATACACCCTACCCCAAATGCCAGTGCCACTATATCTGACAAAGACATTACCAAACTTTATACCGTACCCGATAGCGTTCAGCAAATACTAAACAAAGCCTGCTACGATTGCCATAGCAATAATACCCGCTACCCCTGGTATTCTAAAATACAGCCTGTAGCATGGTGGCTTAATGACCATATAACTGAAGGTAAAAGGGAACTAAATTTCTCGGAATTTGGCACCCGTCCGCTAGCCAAACAGGCTAGGAAACTTAAAAAATGTGCTAAGGAACTGGAAGAAGGCGAAATGCCACTGGATAGCTATACCTGGATACATAAGGAAGCTGTGCTAACTCTGGCTGAAAAGCAAATGTTGATGACCTGGTTCCAAACTTTGTCTGCACAAATAGCTGCTGTGGCTCCACCATTACCTCCCAATCCTGAAAAGAAATAATTCGGGACCTTCAGCGCTATATAGAGCCATTGCAAATCTCAAACATGTATAGACAAAATAATTCCATCTTACTGTAAGTGGGGTTTATTTTACCACCTATACTCAAAACCTTGTGTAAAAGCAACAGTACCCAAAGCTGGAATATCACTAATATCTACCTACCACATACAATAAACCGTTCTTTTCTGATTACCATTAATTAGCAAGCACCCTATAAATTTTTTATTCTACTATTTTAAACAAAATCAGGCTAAATCAGTCAGAACTATAATAAAATGGGTTAATTTCGCTTTAGACAACAAATCACTTAATTATGAAACAATTCAGATCCCTACTGGTAGCCATTCTGACAATGGTTGGAACATTTTCAGCCGTACTATATACCTCATGCCACAAAGACCCATGCAGCAATGTGCATTGCAACAATGGCGGTTATTGCTCTGGTGGTGGCTGTGTATGCCCTACTGGCTATGTAGGCAGCAGGTGCGAGAACCTCGCATTGACTACAATAACGTTTTATAACAATACCCAGACCCGTGTCACTTTAGCTATTGCCGGCTATACTACAGTATATGTAGACGCAGGAAGTTCAATATCGTATGATGGTTATTTTGGAGACCAGGCTATTGGTACAGCTACTACAGGAGGCAATCTTGGAGCACCAATTAGCTGGAATCTTGTCTACACCTTCCCAGGCAATGGTGAATTGCAAGTAAACATCAATGTTTCATCTGACTATTTTTATTTATACCTAAGAAATAACACTTTCTATACCATTACCGATATTAATGTAAATTACTTACTCACAGGCTATGAAACATATGAATATACAACTATTTCAAACGATGGGCTATTATATGGCGTAGGTTATTACGATGCCTTTACAAATAGTAATTTATATTTCTTTGACCATACTGGAGTTCACCAGTGGAGTTATTTAAGCCTACATTTACCATTTACAGACAATCAAACATTTACAGCTAGCCTTTTATAAAATAATAATTTTATAAGTGAATAAAAAAGCCCCGTTTCGGGGCTTTTTTATTCACTTATTGTTTCTTTCTTTTTGCCAAAGTAGCAGAACTTGTAAATCGGTCAAGCATCTTATTATTATTAGCTGCCGATACTATATCATTAATCCTATTTATGCGGGTCTCCTGCTTATTGGTATTATTAATGTGATAGAGTATCATTTTCTTATTTGAGCTAGCCAATGTATTGTAATAGGCTAAGGCCTGTGGATTATTCTCAAATGCCAGACTTAATTCGGCAGGTATCGTAAATGCCTCTACATGGTCAAGTTTTGCCCACATACCATTTTTTTGGGCAATTTCTATTTTGGCTATGCCTGCCGGAGTCATCAAACCATTAGCTATCAATCGCTCCACCCTATCCTTATTCAATTTTGACCAGCCACTTTTGGGCTTGCGTGGTGTATATAATTGCATATAGCACAACTCATCAATAGGATTGAGGGTACTATCAATCCAGCCAAAACATAGGGCCTCTTCTACTGCCTCATCATAGTTTACCCTTGTTTTCCCGCTACCCTTCTTATAATATACCAACCAGATTCCAGGGCATGAATCATGGTTTTCAGAAAGCCATTTACGCCAGGCAGCCCTGTCTTCGGCATAATAAGTATTTGTTTTAGGAATTGCACCAGCCATAGGGTTTCAAAAATAACCGAAATTTGGAGAAAATAATAGATAGTTATACCTTAATTTTACATCGCATATTTGATATACATGAAGGCGAAATACCTGAATTTATTTACTGATTTCGGATTTAAGAAAATCTTTGGAGAGGAAGCAAATAAAAACTTGCTTATTGACTTCCTCAATGCCTTATTGCCCATAAAGTCAAAAATCAAAGACCTTACCTTTAAAAATACTGAATTACTTGGGCAAACTTCACTAGATAGGAAGGTAGTTTATGATATTTATTGCGAAAATGAGGTAGGTGAAAAATTCATAGTTGAGCTACAAAAAGCCAAGCAAAATTTTTTCAAGGAGAGGACAATCTATTATTCCACCTTCCCTATAAGAGAGCAAGCCGAAAAAGGAGAATGGAATTATAACCTGAAAGCTGTTTACTGTATTGGCATTCTGGATTTCACTTTTAAGGATTATGGTAATGAGGCAGAATTTAAACAAGTGGTACACGATATTAAACTACGCAACCCAGAAGGCATAACCTTCTATGATAAGCTAAGTTATATCTATCTGGAAATGCCTAATTTCCATAAAACAGAAGGCGAACTGGAAACCCGTCTTGATAAATGGCTGTATTTCATCAAAAATCTGGAAGATTTCCAATCCATCCCGAAAATCTTTAAAGATGAAGTGATTTTTCTGGAGGCATTTGAAAAGGCTGAATTGGCGAAATTCAACAGGGAGGAATTGGATAATTATGAAGCCAATTTAAAACCCTACAGGGATTTGTACTCAGTGATTGAAACTGCTAAAAGTGATGGGAAAAAGGAAGGATTTCAAGATGGAATTATTGAGGGAGAAAAAATAGCAAAGTTAAAAATGGCTAGAACCTTGAAAGAAAACGGATTATCTTTAGACAGCATTCTCAAATTTACCGGTCTAAGTGAAGATGAAATAAATGCCCTATAAAATCCCTCACTTGAATCTCGGGTGAAATTGCTCCAGGGTATTCCTCAGATAGGTCTTATCGAGGTGGGTGTAAATTTCGGTAGTGGTGATACTTTTATGGCCCAGCATCTCCTGCACTGCCCTAAGGTCTGCCCCACCCTCTACTAAATGGGTAGCAAATGAATGCCTTAAAATATGCGGGTGAATATTTTGCTCCATCCCTGTTTTCTTAGCTAATTCCTGGAGTATTAGGAATACCATAACCCTGCTCAACCCTGAACCCCGCCTGTTCAAGAACAATATATCCTCACTTTCTTTTTTTATAACCGGGAGTTGTGGCCTCACATATTGAAGGTACATTTTGATATGTTTAATGGCTGCCTCCCCTATTGGTACCAAGCGTTCTTTATCACCCTTGCCCACTACCCTTATAAAACCAACATCAAGATACAAGCCCGAAATACGCAAGGTGATTAACTCGCTTACCCGTAACCCGCAACTATACATAGTTTCGAGCATGGCATGGTTTCTTTGTCCCTCGGGAGTACTATGGTCTATGGCGGCAAAAAGCTGGTCAATTTCGGCAAGGCTCAAAACATGGGGTAAGGGGCGCTTTAGTTTTGGTGCATCCAGTAGTTCTGTAGGGTCGGTTTTTATGACATCCTCTAAAAGCAGGTACCTGAAAAACGACTTGATACCGCTCAGCACCCTTGCCTGGGTACCTGCCGATAATTCCATTTCATTGATACTTACCAATAGGGATTGAAGATGCTCCAGGGTTATTTTTTCTAAACCCAGCCCAGGATAATTTTCCCGAATATGCACCTCCAGCATAGCCACATCGTGCAGGTAGGCTTCAATAGTATTTTCAGACATTGATCTTTCTAATTGCAGATAAGCCTTAAATCCTTTAATGTATGATTTCCACATGATGAATGCCTGAATAATGATGGTGCAAATTAAGATTTAAAACTCGTTGGAAAATGACCCTTGTACTGGGATAGTGCAAACACCTGATTTAAACATTGAACTACTGTAAAATTATGTGCCAGAATATATTGAAGAACATTAATTTTGGTAGGAGCTATTAAACCAAAATTGCTGGCTCAAAAACAAGAATGAAATTAAATTTACTAATTTCTCTATTATTTTTTTCATTAGCCGCACACGGACGAGGTATAACTGCTATTGATACGGTTATTTTAGGTAAGAGATTAATTATTATTGTAGCTAGCTCACACAGGGTAAATTTCAAATGGGGCACTTCAAAAAAAACTTTATCAATAAAGGACTCTATATTTAGCCAGGACATAAGAGACTATAAAATCAATAGAATACTCGAATATACTAATGCAAAAAGCTTTAAGAAATCTAAATCTATTTACTTAAGCGATGATCGTAATCTGTTTATTGTGCTACCTATAACAGAAGGGAACATATGCTTACTTGGGTTGGAAATTGAAAACGATTCAATCAACCTGTGGAAAAACGATTTCATTAGTAGTTATCACCAACATAATGATAATTTAATTTACATAAGCGCACCATCCATAGTCATTCTAAAGCACAGAAATATCTTATATGGAAGTAAAGCACTAAACCTTGACATTAATGATTCAATTCCAAAACTCTGTTCGTTTATTACTCTTTTACATGCTGCATCTGATGGTCATTTTTATTTAAACATGAAATATCCTGCACTTATTGACCCAAATGATGGCGTTGAAATTTGGGAAGAAGAAATTAGGTATTATAAGAAAATTATTGGATTGAAGTTTATTGAAAACCCGCTAGATTTAGAAACCAAAACAAATTAATTATTCACTGGAGTTATTGATGCAAACAACTTTAATGGTAAGCTAGAATAATAACCCGCTTGGTTGGTAGTTAGATATGTAAAACGAAAAAGTTAATGTAAAACACCTAGTAAGACTTAAAATGCGCTTCAAATGACCAAATAACAAAGCTGTAAAATGATAAAGAAAATTGGCCAAATATTATTAATTGCATTTTTTATATTTTGTTTTATTGGTTTTTTAATATCAAATTGGGAAACGAATGCTTTTAGATGTAGAACAAAAAAAATTTCTATAAAAGGAGTTATAACAGAAATATACAGGCAATCGAATAACAGTCAAATTTATGTAAACAATGATAGTTCTACCGCTATAAGTTTCATGGTTTTATCTGAAAAAAAAGAGAATGAAGGTCTCAGTTATAATTACTATTATGATGTTGGGGATTCAATAATAAAAGCAGGAAACACACGTGAAGTG
>CANGSR010000220.1 GCA_947456055.1 Chitinophagaceae bacterium | reverse complement strand
GTTAATCGAATCTCCCTTTGCTGCAGTTAATGTATCGGTATTGGCATAATTCCAGCCCTGTGGCTGAGCTTGACCTGTCATAATGTTTTTCAAGGAGGCAATGGCATCCTGGTAGGCTGTGCGGTAAGTGACAAGGTCTATCCCGGGATTTGATAATCTCAACAAATGCCAGCAGGCTATATCCTTCACCAGGCTTTTCAGATATTCATCCTGAAAACCAGGTGCTCCTCCCCTCATACCAAATAGTTGATTTAGGTCAAAACGGGCAAGGTACATTTTGGCTTCCTGTATGGCAGCATTAATGGCCTTATCAACAATAGTAGAATCGTTTCTGGTAATTTGTGTCAAAACCTCGGCATAGATATTCGTTGCGAGGTCAGTCGCAGTAATAATAGGCATAAATATAGGGTTTAAAATATTTTCTATTGTTAGAGAGGACCGGTTAACAGACCAGAAAAACAGGACTATTCATCGTCCTTATCCCTATGGCTTCCCTTTACAGGCTTCTCCTCGTCAGCATCGTCATCGTCGTCCTCATCCGATTTTGGCTTTGGCTTTTTCTTCACCTCGGTCTTTATAGGTGCCTTCTCAGCCGACTTCTTGGGTGCTGTTTTTTCCTGTTTTTCTATTTCATTGGCTTCACCGGTTGGTTTCACCAGGGTTATTTTCTTAAGTGCACGGTCATAGGTAACCTCATACACATTAGTACTATTATCACCTACATCCTGCCTAATAAATCCTGTAAGGGTTTTGCTATCATCGCCACCATCAGTACTATCCACATAAGCCACCACCTTCACATGCATTTTGCTCTCTTTCTGTAGGCTGGGTATTTTCTTCCTTTCGTCAAGATATTCCTTTAGCGAGAGCATCTGCCTGCGGAAAACATTATAATCTACCTTATCCTTTACCCTGGCCTTCTTTTCTTCCCTGTCTTCTTTATCCACCTGGGCAAAACCAGCAGTACCAACAAGCAGGCACATTATTATCAGTAAGTAGCTCTTTATTTTCATCAGTCTATAATTAGGCCAAAAGTATAAAGTGAAACGCAAAAGGAGTGTTATTTTCCATTAAGAAACGTTGATTAAAAAAGTATACCATTAGGAGCAGGTATGATTCATTTATGCATGGCACAATCCCTAAAGATTTCAGGACGCAATTGGCAACCTACAAAATTTCTCTCCAGGAAATTCAGAATTTAGTTTAGTTGGCACCGTTGGTGCCAATGGCTTTGTAGTAATGAAATATTAGGTGTTTTACTGCTCCTTCGGAGTAACAAATTTGTTGCACAAAAGTTCATGGAAAATGACGTGGGCAATCACGCCTAAAATCCAAAAAATACTGTCAGAAATGGCAGGATATGGCACCCTCTCCTTCGGAGTAACAAATTTGTTGCACAAAAGTTCATTGAAAATGACATGGCTAATCACCCCAGTAAACCATAAATTACTGTCAGAAACGCCAGGATACGACACCCTCTCCTTGGGAGAGGGCCGGGGTGAGGCCTCCGCTTAGCTATCAAATTTTGAATCAAGTACCAGTCATAGAGTACTTGTCAATGGCATCAGCGCACTTCGAGGTTTTGGAAAAGGAATAGTATAGGTCATATTGTGTACTTTTTTAATCACGATTCCATTAAGATTATCAACCTTTTTTCCTCAAATCCCATCACAATCTATTCCCGTTTTCCTGCCTGGCAAAGTGATAAATACCCTGTTTCTCACTCCTGGCCAGTTTTTCCCTTATCAGCCATATGGCACCTTCCACAGCATCGGGTCCATCATCATGGGCATAACTGCCAGGGGCAAAAGCCTGAAATTGCTCATCCAGTAGCTCCATATTGGGGTTTTTGCGTTCATTTTCATTCAGGTAGAGTTTGCCATTTCTATGCAGTGGCTCCAGGCTACTTTCTATGCGCATGTATTTGTCGGGCTTTTTCCTTGTGTCGCCAAGTATAGGTATATATTTGCCTCCAGGTCCCTTTGCATTACTCAATTCTCTTCTTATCACATCCTGTATAAACACCTCCTCTATATAATAATAGCATGACAGGCCTCCTACCATATTCATAATATTCCAGTGCCAATCTATCAATTCTGCGGTACCCACCTTTTGTAAGTAGCACTTAATGATGTGGAACTCCTCTTGCCAATATCCCACCAACACGGTTGCCTTATAGTCGCTATTGGCCTTGTAAGATGGGTCGGTATAGCAGAGCAACACTTTGTATTCAGCCAAAGGCAGAGCAGGCTTATAGGCCATTTTATGAAACACCGCCCCTTCGGTAAGCGGATTATTAAAATACTCCTTTTGTGCCGATGCATAGCTTTTTTGGCTCATCACCCTGTCAATATCCACTTCGGTATTTTTCTCAGGCCATACCGAAACCCCATTTTCATCTCTTATGTTCCTTTCGTCAGTTATATCTGCGGCTCGGGTAGCCCTTTCTATACAGCAATCAGCTGCTATCCTGTTACCGCAAAAAATAAGCGTTGTGGGTTGCGAAATACTCCGGGTGCCTATTGCAGCCTCTTCAATCCACCGCCATTTTTTGGCTATTAGCTCGGGGTTCAGGCATTCGGCATCGGTATCCAGGTCGTCAAACAAAATTATGTCAGGCCTCACTTCCTCATTCCTTGCCCCACGTGGGCTCTGTCCCGCTCCTATAGCCCTGAAAGCCACCCCACCTAGTGTGGTAAATTCGGCCATCTCCCAGTTCCCCACACTTTGTTGCAATCCATAATCCTGTATTATCCGGTGGTTATACTCCAGATTGGCTTTATAGGGCATCAATAGCCTAACCGCATTGTCCAGGCTATTACTTATTAGTAGCACATACCGCTTCCTATGCCTAATAGTGATTTGTTGCCCACTTTTACCTCTCTTTACCTGGGGTTCTTGTGTAGTTTTATCAATATGCCCTACCAGCACTATATAAAGCACCTCCATCATGGTGCGTGTACTTTTGGCCAATTCCCTACTCCATATCCTCACCTCCATCCATTCCTCATTCTCCAATACTCTCCTTGTGGCTTCCTTATGAAAATCAGCAGCCGGTGCATAGCTAAACCTTGGGAAATAATACTTAAACCATTCTTCAGGCTCACTTTCCAGCCTTGCTACCCTTTTCAGCCTTTCGGTCTCCGGCTCATTTTCATCAATATCAGTTGAATCAAGAACCTGTTTTACAAAATCATTCCAATGAGCCAATTTCTGCTTTTCTGTCATACACCATTTCTAATTTCATTCCTGCTTAAGGGGTTATAGGTAGTGCAGGAGTATGTTTATTAAATAAGATTCATATCAAGAATTAGTTTTCCCTTTAACCATTAACTTATGCATTCAAAGAACTACGTTTTAACCTTTAACTTTTACCTTAAAGGAGTTTTAACTTTTAACCTTTACTTTTTACATTAAAAAAAGTTTTAACTTTTAACCTTTAACTTTTACCTTAAAAACGTTTTAACTTTTAACCTTTAACTTTTACCTTAAAAACGTTTTAACTTTTAACTTTTAACCTTTACCTTAATATAAGCATCAAACAATATCACCAGCTTCTTAGCCATAACATTATCCCGCTTACGCAGCCAGGAAATAAATTGCTCCGAAACATCTATTATCGTACCCAGGGCTATTTCCTCCTCCAGATTCTTAACTGCATTTGTATATTTTACAATCAGATCAACATCCTTCGGATTAGGATCTTGCTCATTGGCCAACCTGTTATTCAATTTCTCAATCTGGCTCATAAACATTTTAGCCTGTTGCTTCTTCGATACCAGTCCCGACCTCCGCACCTCATCCCATGCGCCATCTTTTATCCAGCCCTTTACGGTAGTTTCCGATACACCCACCTCCAGAGCTACCTCTTTTGCGTCCTTAATGCTACTGGTAAACAATGTCTTGGCCCACGATTTCCTATCTTCCTGATTCATTTCTCCTTTCATCACCCAAAGGTGAATAGGAAAATCAGAATAGACAAAATAGACATACGTCATGTTGCAGGTGCAACATGTTACAGGTAAGAAATCAACCTATCACAAAAGTATTTTTGGTGAGTATCTGCAATATATTATTGGTTTCCAATACTATATGCAACCGAAAATGACGACTATTTCTAAAAACCTAAAACAAAGCACGCTTCCCGGCCACTGGTATATATATACCTATGCATTTTAATGCATGAGCCTAGTCGAAAACCCAATGTCCTTAACTTAAGGGATTTGGAGGCCTACTGAGAATTTATTTTTTATTAATTTTAATTGCCCGAAGGGCTAAAATATGAATAGCCCCGGTGTAAACCCAGGGCTATTGCATTCTGTTTAATTCTGGCTGAAAAATCCCGAAGGGATGACAGGATTATAGTAAAATGACCAATTTAAAAGGGCAAAACCCCGGAGGGGTGACATAATTTCAGAGAATGCAACAGCCCTGCGGTGTAAACCGGGGGAAATAGAATAAAAAAAGTATATGAACCCCAAAGGTCAATGTCATTATTTAAGCATTTCGGTTTAAAACAAATATAATTTACACTAATTCCAATGTGAATTTACGGCGTTCGGCGCCCGCCGCTGCGGGCTCAATATCCTAGCCCAGGGCATCGCCCTGGGTATCTTAGTGGGCGGAAAAGGTAAGCCCTGTAAGGGCGAAATCTCAGAGCGATGGGCATCGCCCATCGAAACGAAAGGGCAGCAAAATAAATTTGAAAATCCATAAAACCCTTAACTTAATTACAATACCCAAAGGGGTGCATTGTCAATCTAAAATAATAATCCTTGTTTAATGAAATTGGCTGGAAAACAATAAAGAAAAGGCCTTACTTCATCAACCTCGTTTGCAGGTCAGTAGTAATATTTTCGTAGCTGCGCAAAACCCTATCCCATGGTTTAAACGCCTCGTCCTGACCTACTGGAGTACCAGGTTTCGCAATTTCTGATACCACCTTAGCCCTGTATACCAATGGACTTGAACTACCGATCTTGATGATAACCCTACTACGTACCGTAGCCGCCTTGTAATTATTTACCACCCACCCTGTACGTATATACCCGGTAGCCTTATCGCTCACATCTATCACATCAAAACTTGAAGTCACAATATGGCCTATCATTTTCCAGGCATCATCCTCTTTCATTCCGGTCTTAATATTCACATCCCGATTGGCCTGGTCAGTCTCTACCGAATTATTGAAGGCTTCATCCACCTCCAGTTTGTAAAACTCCTCACGTGGTATTTCATGTTCACCATCGTTTTGGTAGTTTTTTTCCATTGTAATAAATCCTTTCCTTACCACCTTCACTATCACATTGGTATTGGCTTCCACCTTCACCTCAGCAGGATTGCTTTCGGCTTGCTTGCCATCTACATAGATTATCGAGCCCGGTTCGGTATTAATAGTCACTTTTCTCGATTTCACCTTGGCCATAGCATCGCTACTAAAACCCATAAAACCAGCCACCAGCAATAAGATAAAGGCTATACGCCCCATAGAAATAATATAATTCGAACGTTTCATTGGTTAATGCTTTGATTTTAAAATAGTTGCTAGAAGTGATATTGTTCTATTGACAAAAATAAGCGAAATTATTATCCACTTTGCTTGCCTACCCTATCATTAATAATTTTTTAGGACTGTAAGAGGTATCACACCTATTTAATATTGAATTATTTGGGAAAATCTACAATGTTGTTACCTTTGTTGGTACTACCAGCAAGATTGAAACCACTCCCTGATGAATTTATAATAGGTTTATCTAATGGTTTTTGTCTTACTGAATGATAATTAAACCTATGGTTTGTCAAGACTCTTAAAGAATATATCCAATCACCGGTTAATTTTTACAAGCATCGTTTTTTCAAATACACAGTGAAATAAAGTATATTTAACACAATAAGAACAGACATAAAATGAAATTAATCAACATCTTCTGCCTAACATTGTTTCTTTTTACGGCTAATCTGGTTTCAGCCCAGACCGAGGCACTTAAAACTATATATACTTCCAAAGATTTCAATATTAAAACCACACCCAACAATGCTGATGTTTTTGCAATCAACAGCAATGGCGGGGAAACTAAACTAGGCACTGGCAACGTGGATCTCCATATGGAAAAAGGCATTTCTTATACCATTGAGGTAAGAAAAGAAGGTTTCCAACCAGTTCGTAAAATATATGTAAGGGAAAAAGGTGGAATAGATGAAGAAATGGTGGAACTGGAAAACCGTGTGGTAAAGATAAATGCTTCACCTGCCGATTCAAGAATTTATGCCGACAATGTGAATCTCGGTAAAAGCCCACAGGAAATACTCATTAAAAAGGGGCAGAGTGTAACTGTAGATGTAAAATACCCTGGTTTTAAAACACAAACACAGGTATACTACAATAAAGCGGGTGCAGATGTACCCGAAACTTCTCACCTTTTCAAAATGCAGGACCGTTTGATTTCATTAAAATCAGTTCCTAATGGTGCCACAATTGTGATTGATGGGAAAAAAGTGGGAGAAGGTTCTTATGATGCGGTAATCACTAAAGATAATTGTATCAATGTTCAAATTGAACACTCAGGATTTGTATCAGTAAGCAAAACTTATTGCAACAAAGACAACGAAAGCGAGCCTCCAATGTCTGATGAATTAACCTTAGTGGATAGGATTTCCCAAATCAATGTTCAGCCAGAGGATGCAAAAATATATGTGGATGATAAAATGATGGGCAAGGGTTCATTGTCAGTAAAGGTTTTACAGGGCAAATGTGTTGATGTATTGGTTACAAAACCTGGCTATTCGCCACGCCAGCTCACCCTTTGCAACAAAGCAGACTACCCACCTGCAGAGTCAACTTATCCTATAAAGCTCGATGAGGACGAAGCCTATATCCAGTCTGCCGAAAGTAGTGATAAGGCCAATAAGAATTTTACAGTACCTGTAAATGCAAATACCCCACCCGCTGAGGCTTGGAAAAAAATGACCTCCATAGTTCAAAAATTCTTCGATGAAATACAAACAATAGATGAAGCTTCATCTTACCTCATGACCAATTGGGTGCCAGCTACCTTCAATGCATCAGAAGGTAAAATACCTAACAGGGTCAGGACACGTGTTATAGTAACAGGCGGTGGCACCAACCCATTATCTTATAATGTGAAAATCCAGAGTGAGATTTCAAAAATCTCCTGCTACAGGCAATTGGGCAAATTACCTCCGGTAAACCAGGACGAATGTTATGAAGAATTCACCCGTATCCTGCGCAAGTATGATGACCTCATTGGCCAGATGCAGGTGCGTCTGAAATAATTAGTAAGGAATTTACTGATAAAAGTATATAGCAAATAACTTACTGTTTATTGCAAAAAAGGCTCCCCTCGGTTGGGCGTAGACTGTCTACGTCGCAGTGGCGGCCATCCTCCTCGGCTGGTCGTAGACTCAGTCTACGACCAGGTGGTAGCAAGTCTCCCGACTTGCGAAATGCTATTCGAATAGATGGTTTTTCTAATAAACTAGACAACCGGGTATATTACATTCTATTACAAAAGGGACCCTCGGTTGGGCGTAGACTTTGTCTACGTCCTTGTGGTAGCAAGTCTCCCGACTTGCGAAATGCTACTCGAATAGATGATTTTCTAATAAAATAGACAAAAACTTCCATTCTACTACAAAAGGGACTCCAAAAGGGGTTCCTTTCTTATTTTGGGCATCTTATGTATATCGAAACAAAATCATGCAATAGGCAATATGTTAAAGTTATCACAAAGCCATATATTCTACCTAATGTTTTCCCCTGTTTATACGTCTATATAGGTAGAACGCCTAAACCAAATTTATAACCAAAAAAACTAAATTTATGTTATTCACTAAAAAACAAGCATACCATGCTTCACTATCCCGGAAGGATGTTATCAACCGGCTCACCGGTTCACATGTTACCATTCATAACTACGATTTTGAGATTTTTGAAAAGGGAAAAGCTTTGCGCATAATACCCCATGCTGAGCAGGAAAATGCCATCACCACCCTCCCCATTACCGATGTTGAAATGAAGGAAACCGGCAATAAAACCGATATAGTTATTACCTGCAAAATGCGCCACCTCGACCTTGGCGGCCCACTATTAATAGTTGCTTTTTGCACCTTCCTGTTATTGGCATCAATAGTATCAGTTTATGTAGATAGAAACAGGATCATCACTTATACATTACTAGGATTAAGTACGTTTATATTTTCAGTATTTTATGTAAGGCTACAAATGGGTTATTACGATTATGTGAGAAAGATAAGTGCCTATATTAGAAATAGGATGGAGTTTGCAGAAATTTGAGTTTTTACAATGCTTGTGAGTGTGTTAATGTAAGTAGCACCGGGTCGCTTTTTTTGGCCCGGTGCTACTTTTTTGTCCCAAAT
>CANGSR010000219.1 GCA_947456055.1 Chitinophagaceae bacterium | reverse complement strand
GGGGTTGGTTACATCCATGCCATCTATGCGCCATAATACACCTACCGGAGAATTGCCACGAATTACAATGTCGTTGCGGGAGTCATCAGGAGCACTTACCCCTGCAAAATTGGCCGCCAGTCGGGCAGGGTCACTGCGTCCACCAGCATAGCGATTCACTTCTTCCATAGAAAAGGTACGGGCACTTACCGTAGCCAGTTTATTGAGTGTACCTGCCTTGCCATGTGATTTTACAGTTACTTCCTTCAGTTTTTTGAAGGCTTCCTCCATACTTATATCCAATATGGTTTCTTTACCTGATGTGACTACTACATTCGGTATATCTACATCTTTATATCCCTGGTACGTGATTTTGATTTCATACCTGCCAGGTGCCATATTGCTTAATACATATTTGCCATTGGTATCTGCCGCTGTGCCAATATTTGCTGTGTCATTGACTATTTGTACTAAAGCACCTGGTAGGCTAGCCAGAGTGAGCTTATCATTTATAGTACCTCTTATATTTTGTAGGTTGTGCTGTGCCAATAATGTTTGACTAATCAGGAAGAGAAAAAATAGAATAAGTAATTTGTAATTTGAAAATCGTAATCTATAGGGTATTACAAATTTGGAGCCCTTTTTTGTACTGAAAACCATTTGGAGTATTTAGTTATCCAAATTAGACGCCTGCTATTTGTAATTCCTTCTGATGGTTATGTATATATATTATGGCACTTTTAGTTCGATTTGCATCAAGGTATTAATCCAATAGTAAGACATCCTAAAATTGGGAAACTGTTATTTATTTACATTCTATCCGTTTCAAATTGCCATCTTAAATCGGATGGGATTTGCTCCCAAATATGCAATGGAATTCCAAACTTGTCCTTACCTCCAGGTAGTGTATCAGGATTAAAGGTTACTAAATTATCCCAGTATGCAATGAAAAACGAAAGTTGGGTATTCGAATTTGACCAACCTACAGCGATATATTCCATCCAACCTTCAGCTATAATTTTGTCATTTTGGTCAAATACTCGAATACCTGAAAAGTTTTCCAAAGTACCATCCAATATTTCGCAATTATGCCCTTCTATGCAGCTTTGAGACCAATCAAATTTCACGCATGTGTTTTTTAATCCGTAGTGGATAAGGTCTTTTATCAGAAAAGCCTCCACCTCCAACCGTAACTTAGGCCCCATAATACTGGATAGGCCCAGATTAATATAATCAGGTTTGATAATCATAAATGGTATACGAATGTATTGAATTATTGTAACAAGCTTTTGTAAAATGCAATATCATTAGATACAGGTAGGTATACTAATCCTAATTGCTTCCTATCTTTGTAACAATCAAATAGTACTTATTTAAATTGACCTGATTCTTTATGTACTATATAAGTCACAAAATTTGGATAGCAGTCATCTTACTAATATTATCCCTAAACGTCCAAGCTCAAATCCCAAAGTATTTATATAATAGGGTTGCGGGATTTGATTATGACTCTAAGCAGTTTACAGAGGTAAAGTTGAGTATGGAATCTATTAAACATGGTATCTATCATTTCGGAGAATCGGAAGGGGAGTGGGATATGGTATTTTTGGAGTGCGAGGGTAAGTTAATCGTTCAGGTTTGGTATGGAGATTGGGGTAAGGATGAAAAGACTCATCAGGATTATTGGAAACATCTATGCAAAACTTATAACCAATGTTCATTGGAGGGTAGTACACTGACATTAGGTAAATTCAAGGGTAGGTTTGCTAATTATACAGAAAATGGTAAAGTTTCCAGAGCACTGTTGCTGTTTTGCGACCCTATTGTGGACAAATCTTTAGGTAAGGACACTGCTGATGTTGGTTTTTATAATTCTTTCCCAAAAGGGCGGCATTATGATGATAAGAACCGTAATCAACTTTCATTAATTGTACAACCTGATGACTTTTTCAAAAACAAAACCAAACAAGAATTAAAGATTTTGCGCAATACTGTATATGCTAATTATAGCTACCAATTCCAAAAGGGTAGTGAAATGGAACAATATTTCAGTAAGAAATCGTGGTATCATGCAGACATGAAGGATGTTTCAGCCTGCCTTACAGAAATTGAACAGAGGAATATCCAATCCATCATAAGGCTGGAGAAACAGGCAAAATAATAACCAAACTCAATAAAACAATTGGGGCAGTAGGTGCGAATTTAGAGCCACTTCAAAGGGTTTCTCCTCCGAAGGAAGATATAATTCTTAATATTCATCCAGAAGGCAAGCACCATATAAACTATAATTGGCGAGCCAAGTGTGAGGAATGATATGTAGATAAACCACAAACGTATTCTGGAACTAGCTACTCCTATCCTTTCACCTATGGCATTACACACACCGAATGCCTGCCATTCAATGAAGTTTTTCAAGTTATAAAGTTTGCGCATTTCCATGTTCTGTAAAATTAGTGAATTAGTGGTCTATAAAAAATATTTCCACAAAAATAATGCCTGGAATCATGAATTTTTAGATTTTTTTTGAAAATCCGATTTCAGGGTAAGCAGTTTTTAAGTATGCTTTATTTGTAAATGCACTGGAAACATTTTATCATTTTCTTTTCATCCTGCCTCTATGTGCACTGCTCCCATGGAGCAGTTTTCATTATAATGATATTTTCTACAAAGCCATTGGCACCTATGGTGCCAACGAAACTAAAATAGACATTGCCCGTAAAGCTGTTTATTTAAATAATCCGAAAAAATCGTAGTTCCTATGTTATTCACTTTGGGATGACCACTTATGTGAATAATTGTTGAGAATGCCCCATTGCCCCAATGGAAAATGAAATTTGAAGAAAGTGGGGTGTTGGGCTTATATGTGATTGATAGTTAATTGTATGTATTTTATTGTAATTTCCCATCATTGCCCCAATCATGCCCCAATTTTGCTAAATAGGGTAAAATTGGGGTAATGATATGCGTTGAAATTATATTATATATTTTACTGTGGCAACTGATACATTGTCACTGCCATTATTATTGAGGGCGGCGGTAATAAGATATATTGGGTCGGCTGATTGGGAAAGCATGTTCTCAATGTCATGGTCGCTTACTTCGGTGTTAAGACCATCACTACATAGCAGGAGGAGGTCGTTATTGAGTAATCGGGGTGTAATGTCCTCGAAATCTATAAACAGGTTAGCACCAGCACCCAGGCTATTTACCAATATATTTTTAGGGGCATTGGGGTCATTAGTCATAGCACTCAGGGAGTGGTCTCTTGAAAATTGTGACAAAATACCATCCCTGAACCTATATATCCGACTATCACCAATATTGATGAGGTAAACGCATTGGTCGTAAAACAAAAGTCCGGTAAAAGTAGAACCCATGCCTGTTTTTTCTGAGTCAGCCGCTCCTTCGGTGTTCAACCTGTGGTGAATTGCGGCAATTTTTTCCTTCATTACCTGCCTTAAGTCATTGATATTTAGGCCAGCGGGTAGGGTACTAATGGCCTGATACATATCCGTAACCACAATTTCACTGGCTATAGCTCCGCCTTTATGACCACCCATGCCATCGGCAATTGCTACCAGCAAGGGCAATTCACCTGGTGCAGGATTGAGTGTGCATGATAATGAAGCCTCACGCAACAAGCGATTACCCACAATAATCATATCCTCATTCTTTTGCCTTACATTGCCGATATGGCAAATTGCGTTGATGTCTAGAGTCATAGTCTTACAGTGCCGGCAGTAGTAGATTGAGCAGGTATGATTTTTAGCTGGAATTCAATATTTGCCAAAAGAATAAACCCGTTATCCCTTATAGGTACTGGAATATTTGGGCTTAGTTTGGCTACATTTTGCCAGTTGGGTTGGGTATTGAGGGCTACACCATTTGTAGAACCAAGGTCGGTTACACTCCATCCATACAATTTATCAAATGTAAATTGCATATGCCTGGAGGATATTTGGGAGAATTGACTGAATATGGCCACATAATCACCTGTACTTCGTCCTATTATTGCGCCATCCTTTATGTCTAAATCTACATTTAGATGCTGGTTAATTAGTTTAAGGCCCGGCATTGCGTTATTAGCCTGGGCTGAGACATTTACCTGCGATTTCATAAAAGGCAGGGAATTGGGTTGCATCATTACAGGTGGTGGCTGCTGTGGTAATGGAGACTGTGGTATAGGGGATTGTGGTAATGGAGACTGTGGTAATGGCGACTGAGGTATAGGGGATTGTGGTAAAGGAGATTGAGGAATAGGTGATGGTGCCACAGGAGGCTGCGGGGTAGGAGCTGCGGCCATGGGCTGCTGCATAGGTGCCGAAGGGGTATCCGGTTGCCCAAATAATGAAATATTCTGTGGGGCAGATGCAGGTGCTGCACCGCCTCCATTGACTTTTTGTTTAGGAGAAAATAAGGGGTTACCATCCTCCACACAACTTTTGCCCTTGCCGGGCTTTCCACAAGCAGGACAAATAAATTGTTCCTTACCGCATTGGTCGCAGTGGTAACTATCGTTATCTATGTCGCTTTTGCACCAGGCACAAATCATTTTCGTTATTTGAAGTCTTCTTTTGTAATAATGTGAATACTATTAGTAATGTCTACGCCACGTTTATGTTCAGCAGATATTCGCATGGCCTGGTTTTGTAATACACTCTCAAACAGGTTGCGCACCGTGCGGCCATTGGCGAAGTTCTTGTCACGTTTAGCGAATATATTAGCGAATACAGCCAGGATATGCTCATCAAGCCCATCTTCCTGTTTCATACCCTTAGACCTAACCAATGCTTTGAATATTGCGGTCATTTCCTCTGGGGTATAATCGTCAAACATGATATGCTTGGTGAACCTTGAAGTAAGTCCTGGGTTACTTGCCAGGAATTTGTCCATATCATTATTATAACCTGCTGCTATCACAATGAGCTTACCCCGGTCGTCTTCCATGCGTTTCAACAAGGTATCTATTGCTTCCTTGCCAAAATCACTTCCCCCACCTGATGATAGGGTATAAGCCTCATCAATAAAGAGTACACCACCTAGGGCGCTTTCTATTACTTTATTAGCCTTATTTGCAGTTTGGCCCACATATTCGGCCACCAGGTCTTTACGGTCGGTTTCTACCAACTGGCCTTTTGTAAGCAGCCCCATTGCCTTAAATATGTTAGCCAAAATCCTTGCTACAGTTGTTTTACCTGTACCCGGATTACCCTTGAATATAAAGTGGATATTGAGAACTGTTTTCTTATTGCCTTCACGAGCCCTAATTTTTTCTATCTCAAGGTAGTCAATGAGTTTGGTTATTTCGTCCTTCACCGATTTCAGACCGATCAGATTGTTGAGGTCCATCAGTGCTTCTTCTATAGTAACTACCGGTGCCCCATCGCCAGAACCAGGTATATCATCGGCATAAAGGTTCATATCATAGATAAAGCCATTGTTTAAACGCGTAGCCCTGAATGAAAGGCAACGCTCGAACAGGTTCCTTACATCACGTCCATTACCAAAGTTCTTATCACGTTTTTCATAAATAGCAGTCAGGGTCTTTTTTAATTTAACCTTGGCATCATCTACAATAAAGAACTTATCCTTGCCTGCGAAAACTTCAAATATCTTGAATAACTCTTCGGGGTTATAATCCTTGAGATCGAATACGTTTTCTTCTTTAAACCTTGATTTTAGTCCGGGGTTGGCATTAATAAAGGTTTGCATTTCTTTGCCATAGCCTGCAGCTACCACCATCATTTTGCCCCTGTCATCTTCCATTCTTTTTAGCAGGGTATCAATAGCTTCCTGTCCAAAATTATCGTTATCGTGTTGCTTTAATGTATAAGCTTCATCAATAAATAGAATACCCCCCAATGCATCATCACATATTTTTTGCACCAGTTTGGAGGTTTCTCCTACATATTGGCCTACCATTTTACTACGGTCTACCTCTACAACGTGACCACGGGAAAGAAGGCCAATAGAAGCAAATATTTCACCCAGCTTACGGGCAAGAGAGGTTTTACCGGTTCCAGGGTTGCCAGTAAGCACCAGGTGTTCACCAAAAAGAAACTTCTTTTTAGTTTTTTCTGCATCTTTTTTGGCAATATCAATACGTTCAATCATGTTTTTGATGTAACCTTTTACATCATCCATGCCTATGAACTGGTCTAATTCCTCAAATATCTGCTCTGTTGTTTTTTCTTCTGTTACCTCTCCTTTTATATCGTCTACAATAATAGTATTCGGGAATTTATCGAACTGAGGATTAACAAAGTGGTCTTCTATTACTTCTTTTACAATCCTGTTAACTGTATGTCCGTTTCCGAAACTTGCATCTTTTTGTTTTACCAGGTGTTTGAATACCTTTTTTAATTTGGTAGCTGCATCGGGTGCCAATGAGAAATTTTGTTTCTGGAATTGGCTCATTGCAATATCATACATCTCATCGGCTGATAGGTCGCTGAGATTGAAGATAAGGTTGAAACGGTTTTTAACTTCAGGGTTTTTCTCCAGATATTCTTTAAAACCTTCGGGGCGGGATGCAAGGATAATAATGGGGTCGCCATTGGTCTTATCCATTTCCACATATAGCTTGTCGATCTGGGTAGTTTGGCCGGGAATGTATTCTGCTGGTACCAGTTTGTGTACCTCGTCAATAAACACTATGCCGCCTTTTGCTGCACTTAGATTGGCGGGCAGGTCTTTTGAAAATGTGCCAAAGTCCACAGCATTTACTGTTTTGGAGTCTGGTTTGGCAATAATCCCGTTTTTGAAATACATACGTGCCAGCAATTCTGCAACTTTCGATTTTGCAGTACCGGTTTTACCTATTAGTATCGTATGTAATGTTTTTTTATCCAGTTGCCTGCCGCTTTGTTGCATGCGTTTGGCAACAGTAATCTTTGTATTAATTTCGTCCTTTAGTTCATGCAAACCCACCAATTCGTCAAGGTCTCCGGTAAGGGCAGCTGCCGGATTATTACTGATGACTTCACTCCCGCAATATTTACAATATTTAGCGATATCCCTATTGGGCTGATTGCATTGTTTACAAATTACGGCCATTAGCTTTACTGTTTATTTTTGCTTGTTTTGGTTAATAGTTTTTTTATTTCACCTATATTAACTATTGATTTTGAACTCATAATTTATTGAAAGTGAAAGCTTTTAATAGGGGGGCTAAACCAACACCTTTATTAAAAATATCTATAAAACTAAACAGCGATTTTATTCTTTGAAAATTCTTTATCAAACTGCAAATCATCAAGAGTAATGATTCGCACTGTTTCTTTATAAGTCTCAAATACTTCTTTTTCTTTGAAATATTTTTCAATATCTATCATATTCTGGTCAAGGGCTGCCTGTTCTTCTGGCTTTAGGTTAATGGCATTAATTTCCCTATAGTGTTTTTTGTATAAGAAATATGCCCGGCTGCCGAAAATACCTAAAAGTGCAATAGCAGCGAGGTATAATAATGGCATGGGTATGCTATTATATAAACCAAATGTTTCAATGGCCTTCTCAACGGGTATCATATAGCTAAAATGGTAGGCCAATAACATGCCTACATATAAACCAATAATGCCTCCGATTGTGCTTTTTTCATCAGATGCCCTTGTAATTCTGGCTCCAATATTATTTCCTATTCTACTTGTAATTAATGCAGATAAGGCAATAACTGACAATGATATATATGATATAGGGTTTTCTTCCACGTATACAAAAACAGCAGTAACAAGTACTATACCAATGCATGCAATTGCAATATTCCAGGCAAGGGCATTATCCAGTTTTTGTTTATTATTCCGGGTATATTTCGCCTTGTATTTTTCTAATATTTTATCGAATTTCTCATTGGTGATTTTTATCTTTTCAGCTTTTTCTTTAGCATTTTTCACCTTCAATTCCTGACGGTATTTACTTATATAGGCCGACTCATTATTATACCTCTTGTGAAATGCCAAATCAATACCACTTGACTTAAACCTATTGAGTATAATGCCAATACTATCCCTATAATTAAGGGTTTGGGTTTCGTCATTTTTTATCAGTTCGATGTCTTTATTTATCCCTGCCCTAATTTTATCCTCCATTTGTAAGGTAAGCTGGGTAAACAATTCGGGGTAGGAGGGGGTGTTTTTTTCTACACAATCTACAAAGGCATCCAGGCTATCTTTGAAAAGCAGGGCTGATGTTTGGGCTTCCTTTTTCCAGTATTGCTCTATATTTTGTTGGTGAACATCAACTATATTCTGAAGCAGGATCTTGTTGCCTGTCTTTTTATTGTCTGATTTTTTATTCTTTACATAAGGTAATAAATAGGTAATTACATCATAAAGATTCATACCAGTTTCTTCATATTCGCTGAAAGAATAGCCTAATAGAAGGATGAATTCTTTATCTGTATAGCTTTCTGAAGACATGTAATCAATGGCTGCCT
>CANGSR010000218.1 GCA_947456055.1 Chitinophagaceae bacterium | reverse complement strand
GGTGTAAACCGTGGGTATATGAAGTAAATATTTAATGAACCCCAAAGGGGTTCAATGTGAAAATAAAATAATTATTACCCTTGAAAATCCTTAACTTAGTGACATTGCCCCGGCCCATCTCCAAAAAAGAGGGGTGACAACGCAGGCAAGAATAATGCGTTATTTGTATTTTTTGGGTAAAAGTGATGTTAGAGGTGGTAGATATTGGGCTTTTGGGGTATTTAAGCTTTTGCACTTTGAATGCCTTCTAAGAAGTAGTTTTATAGGCAGTTCCGGATGTCCCTACGGAACATCGAGGAACAACGAGACAAATTTGGCTAAAGCCACATATATTATTTGCTTTTCCCCGGCCTAAAGGCCGGGGCTACTGAATACAGAGTGGAATTTATTTTTGTTATACAACTGAGTAGTTGTTTTTATCTGCCTAACCAGTTGAGGGCGTTTTTGTAAAGTAGTTTTTCTTTTAGTTCGGGGGTGAAATTCATGTTTTCTATTAGTTTTCCGGGATGATGCTCACCGAGGGGGAAGGGGTAGTCGCTACCCATACATATTTTATCCTCACCCATTATTTCGGTTACAAATTCAAGGGCTTTGGGGTCGTGCACAAGGGCGTCAATCCAGAAACGACCTATATAGTCCCGGGGGTTAATGGGGTTGTCTATGGCGCATAAGTCGGGCCTGACATTGAAGCCATGTTCTATACGGCCAATGGTGAGCGGGAAGCTACCACCGCCATGGGCAAAGGCTACACGGAGTTTTGGGAACTTTTCGAAAACGCCTGCAAATATCATGGAGCAGATGGCACGGCTGGTTTCCGCGGGCATACCTACCAGCCAGGGGAGCCAATATTTTGCCATTTCTTTTTCGCCCATCATCTCCCAGGGATGCACAAATATGCTGCAACCCAGTTGCTCGGCAGCTTGCCAAAATGGGTCGAAAGATGGGTCACTGAGGTTTTTGGTATTTATATTGGAGCCTATTTCAAGGCCGGGCATTTTTAATTCGGTAATGCAGCGTTCCATTTCCTTTATGGCTGTGTCTACATCCTGCATGGGCACCGTGCCTAAACCTATGAAGCGGGTAGGGTGTAAGTCGACGCACTGGGCTATATGGTCGTTGAAAAAACGTGCAGTTTCTAAGGCATGGGCGGGTTGGGCAAAGTAATTGAACAATACAGGGATGGTAGATAGTACCTGTACATCAACTGCGGTCATATCCATTTCTTTGGTACGTACATGTGGGTCCCAGCAATTGTGTTCTATTTCACGAAACACCTTGTCGCCCTTTATCATTTTGGCGCAGCAGGGTTTGTGGTGTTCCAACCTGATAAATTCACCATAACCAAATTTTTGGAACCAATTGGGGATGTGTTCCGGCATTATATGTGTATGGATATCGATTTTCATATTTGTGTTGGTTTTTTGAAAATGGTTTGATGGACTCTATTAAGTAATTGCCATCCAGTGGCCTCACCCCGGCCCTCTCCAAAGGAGAGGGTGTCATAATCCATTGATTTGCACTTTTTTATTGAAAATGATTTTTTTGTTTTTAAGAACATCCCCCTAACCCCCTTCGCTAACGCTCAAATCCATCGCACAAAGGGGCAATTGCTTCTTCAATATTATTGGGCAATTTATCCTTTACTGGGCTTTTGTCAGTTGTATTAGTATAAATAGGCTGGTTGGGTGTCCAAATATAATCCTAAAAACGAAAATAGCCGCTCCTGGATGGGAGCGGCTATGAAATTTATTAATTGCTTAAGAAGTTTTCCTAAGAAACTCAGATTAATTAAATTCGGTATCAGCAATGCCTTTGTTTACTTCTACTGAAGATACCTCGGCAGTAAATGACTGACCACCAGCGGTTTCTATTACCTTATAAGGTACTTTGTAGCCATTGGTTCCTGGTACTTCCTTGTAATCGCTATAATCAGAGGTTTGTAATGATTCGCCTTCACCTTGTATTTTCCTGATGAGCATATTAGTGGTTGCATCGTAGTATTCTACTGATTTCTTACCTTTTGCATTTACCACATCCATCACATAGGCTTTATTACCATTTACATCTTCCATGCCTTTAAGGGTACGTTTGATGCCAAATTTTTCAGGGTGGAATTCAGCTGACATATCAGCTTGTTCCATGATTTCATTCAGGTCATCACCAGCAAGGTCCTTTTTCTGACCCTGTACTTCCATATATCCTTTTGTGCCATTAAAAACCTGCTTTTGAAAAGTCATTTTTTGACCATTCATTGATGCATCTACCGACATTTTGTACATGTTGGGTGCTTTTTTGCATTCAGTAATGGTTAATGGCATACCCTGCATAGAGCTGGAAGAAGTGATTTTGATGTCTTTCAGGCTCTTGAAAGCAGCGTCACCACCTATGGCTGCAATGTGTTTCTTAATGATATCATCAGCACTAATACCTGCTGGGGCAGCAGCCGTAGCGCTGGCGGTAATTGGCTTACCACTGTAGTCATAATAATCTACCTTGCCATCTGCACTAAAGCGAGCTAGTTTTTCAGCTACTTCTTCCTTGCTACCAGCTACTACAATATTTGCATTTTTTGGACGGATATACTTTTTAGATATGGCCATTACGTCATCGGCAGTTACTGCGCTAAGGTTTTTCAGGTAATTCTGGTAATAATCCTTAGGCATGTGGTATCGCTCAATGTTGATGGCAAACTGTGCTACACGGCTAGGGTCTTCAAGTCCGATAGCAAAGTTACCCGATAGGTAGTTGATTGCATTTTGCAGGGTAGTATCGCTTACTTTTTCGGTCTGCATCATGTTCATTTCGTCAATTATTGCACCTACAGCACTATCGGAAACGATGTTGCGGCATTTAACAGTAGCAGAGAATGAACCGCCTATTTCATCAGCATCGATTGATGAGTAGGCACCATAAGTCCAGCCATGTTTTTCACGAAGGTTGAGGAATAGACGACCTTGAGAACCACCACCTAATACAGTATTGGTAACACGTGCCTTAATAACATCAGCAGAACCTGGTTGCAATTCAATAGGGTAGGTTACACTTACCACACTCTGCACGGCACCAGTTCTTGGGGCGAAATCAACTTTGGTTAGTTTTGTCCCATCATTACCTAATCCGGGGATAGAGTAAGTAGCTACCGGCACATCTCTTTTCTCCCATTTGCCAAAGTATTTTTCAATCATTGGCTTTATTTCAGCAAGGGTTACATCGCCTACTATTGCCATGTAAGCAACGTTCGGTCTGAAATAGGTTTTGTAGTAACTATTGCATTTTTCCAGGGTAATTTTCTTGATGGTTTCTTCATTTGGTATTTCACCATTTGGGTGGTTTTTACCAAAATTTACGAATGCGCTTACATTCTTTACCATTGCATCAGGCTGGTTCTTGGTGGTTTGCAGCTCTGATATCACTTTTGTTTTTTCTTTTTCCAACTCGTCCTTGCTGATTACGGCATTCATCGCAATATCAGCCATCAGGTCGAAAATCTTGTCGGTGTATTTTTTCAATCCACCACCAGATAATCCCTGGTCGGAAACGTTGATAGATGCACCCATCTGGTCAATAGCTGCATTTAGCTGGTCTTTAGAGCGGGTTGCAGTACCTGATAAGAGCAATTCAGACATCATATCCCGGTAGCCTGCCATATCACCCTGAAGTTCGGGACGGGTAGCAAATTCGATATTGCACTCAATGGTAGGCAGTTTGTGGTTTTCAACCACGAATACCTGCAAACCATTAGGTAAAGTAAAGCTTTCAGACTTTCCTAGTTTTATTTCAGGAGCAGGACCGGGCTTTGGTTTAATGCTCCTGTCAAGCGTTTGCGCCCAACCACTAGTGATAAGGGCAAGTGTAAATATGGATAATGTGATTTTTTTCATTTTGGAATATTTTTAAGCTGATTAGCTGAATAGTTTTGTCTTACTTTTTAGTAGCTGGTTTGCCAGTTGGTTTAGACTGTGGCTTAGCCGGAGCTTTAGCCTCTTTTTTATCGCCACCTTTTGCACCTTGTTCTGATTTTGGCAGGTAATAAACAACCAGACGGTTTTCTTTGGTCAGGTATTTATTGGCTACACGCTTAATATCATCCTTGGTTACTTTTTTGTAACGGTCAAGTTCGGTATTAATTAAATCAGCATTACCATCAAAAGTATAGTAGGTAGCCAGGTTGGTAGCAACACCAATGTCTTTTTGGTTCTGTGCTATGAAGTCAGTTTCAGCCTGGTTCTGTAGTTTATTGTATTCTTCAACAGTGATACCTACATTTTTTACCTTGTCGATTTCAGTCAACATTGATTTTTCAAGGTCTTCTGGTTTGATGCCCATATTGGCAATACCTAGCATTACTGCTAAGCCCGGAGCTTCGTTACCAAGGTCGAAAGCAGCAGCCTGAACTGCTTTTTGCTGGTTGTCAACGATTTCTTTCTGGAACCTTGAGCTCTTACCCTGGCTTAATAACTGGGTAAGCAACTGAACTGCATAATAATCGTCGCTACCACGCTGTGGGGTATGGTAGGCAAGGATTACACCAGGTAACTGGATATTGTCATAGAATTTCACCCTCTTTTCGGCTTTCTGGGCTGGTTCTACTTCTTTTGGACGTGGGATAGCCTTTGTGCCTTTTGGTATTTCACCAAAGTACTTAGTGATTAAGTCCTTAGTTTGTGCTACAGTAAAGTCGCCTGAAATTACCACTACTGCATTATCAGGTACATAAAAGGTTTTATAGAAATTCATAAACTCAGACAGTGAAGCCTGGTCGATGTATTGTTCCTTGCCTATAGGGCTCCAGCGATATGGATAAACTGAATAAGCGTTTTCGAAAATAACGTTGATAATCTGTCCGTATGGGGTATTATCATAGCGTTGCTTTTTTTCTTCTTTTACTACTTTACGCTGAGTTTCTACGCCTATGGTATCAATTTTGGCATGAGCCATACGCTCAGATTCCATCCACAGGGCAAGTTCCAATTGGTTAGAAGGTAATACTTCGTAATAGAAAGTACGGTCCTGGGTAGTATTTGCGTTCAATTGCCCACCGGCAGCTTGGATGAATTTCATGTATTCGCCCCTTTTGATGTGGTCACTGCCTTCGAAAAGGAGGTGCTCGAAAAAGTGTGCGAAACCAGTGCGCTGCGGGTCTTCGTTTTTGGAGCCTACGTGGTACATTACGGAAACCGCAACGATTGGGGTGGAATGGTCTTCCTGTAGAATTACATGCAAGCCATTAGGCATTGTGTATTCTGTGTAATTGATTTTAGCATTTGCCTGTTTTGCGCCAAACGTCAGTAAGGATGCGCCCAGTAACATGCCGAAAAAAGCATTTCGCTTCATGATTTTTTAAAATTTGGTGCAAAAGTAATGTTTAGGTGCTTATGTAGGTGGGATGGGGGAATAAATCACCCATAAATTCACGTTAATTGGCGGGGGTATACCTTGGGACTCAAATTGTGTTTCTCCTACAATTCAATTAAACTTGAAATATTATTATTTGCTTCTATGCCTTAAAGGGGAATAATTAAATGCTGTAGCAGTGTTTAGTGACGATTAACATTTAATATTCTCTTCCGAACCCTTTACTTTGCACTATGGATGTTGATTACCTCATATTGGGACAAGGATTGGCAGGGACCTTGTTGAGCCGGAATTTGATGCAGGCGGGTAAATCGGTTATTGTGATTGATAATAATTTGCCCAACTGTGCCAGCAAGACGTGTGGGGGGATTATTAATCCTATTACAGGTATGAGATTGGTGAGGACATGGCTGATTGAGGAGTTATTGCCCCATGCATTGAAAACCTATACCGAGATAGGCAAGGAATTAAATTTGCAACCTGTTAGGCAATGTTCCATCCTGGATTATCATCCTAATATAACAGCGAAGGAAGTTTTTGAAAAGAAGGCAGTTACTGAAAGTCAATATCTTTATAATATAGAAGATACAGAGCCATGGCAGCCTTATTTTAGGTTTAATTATGGTATAGGGGGGATAGCTGATTGCCTGCAAATTGATATTGCCTCTATAATAATGGAGTGGGGTAGGAGGCTGGAGGCTGAGGGCAGGTTAATGAAGGAGTTATTTGACTGGGATGAATTAAGGCTAACTGATGAGGGTGTAGTATATAAAGGTATTAATGCAGGGAAGTTGATATGTTGTGAAGGGGCAATGGCTGATGAGAACCCCTATTTTAACCGTTTGCCATGGTCGAAGGATAAAGGTGAGGCATTGATAGCCGAGATTCCTGATTTGCCCGATACCTATATATATAAGCAGGCAATAGGGATAGTTCCCTTGCGAAAGGGAATATTCTGGATTGGAGCTACCCACGACTGGAAATATACTGATATGAACCCAACAGAGGCATTTAGGAAGAAGGTGGAAGCAGACCTTGATTACTGGTTGAAGTTGCCCTATAAAATAGTTGACCACATGGTAGGCAGGCGACCTGCCAATCTGGATAGAAGACCATTTGTGGGTATACACCCGGTGCACCCGCAGGTGGGTATATTAAATGGAATGGGTGGCAAGGGTTGTTCGTTCGCACCCTATTTTGCCAATCAATTTTCGGCTTATTTGGTGGATGGTAAAACCATTATGCCAGAAGTAGATGTGAAAAGGTTTTCGAAGATTTTGTCCAGATGATTTTTGTGTAAATATTGTGTTCCAATGTTAATTTTTCAGAAAAAGCACTTAAATTGCCCTTCATTTCAGGTATTTAACCCTTAAATACTCAGGGAATATATCTATTTTTGCAGCCTGCAAGAGAAAATTTTTATTTTTAAACGATTTTTGATTTAAATGAAAAGTTTTCACTACCTTTGCAGTCCTTAAAAAAATATGGCCAAGCAGTCACTCATTAAACAAGACGGAACAATAGTTGAAGCATTATCGAACGCTATGTTTCGCGTACGTTTGGAGAACGGACATGAGATATTGGCAACAATATCGGGTAAAATGCGTATGCACTATATCCGTATTTTGCCAGGAGATAAGGTAGGTGTTGAAATGAGTCCGTATGACTTAAGTAGGGGAAGGATTATTTACAGGTACAAATAATATCCGCTTACGCACACCAGGCAGTTTCAACCAAGCATAACCATTAATAAGCAAACAAATAAAAAAGTAAAAACATAGTCATGAAAGTTAGAGCATCCATTAAAAAGCGTAGCGTTGATTGTAAAATCGTACGTCGTAAAGGTAAGTTGTACATTATCAACAAGAAGAATCCTCGTTTTAAACAAAGGCAAGGATAAACCTACCCGCTTTTTCCACCTATAGAATATCCCGGTTTGCGCTTAGCAAAAGAAATACGGAGCTTAAGTGCAAAAAGAGTAAAAGGTTAAACAAATAAGTGACAATAATTTTATAACAATAAAAATTCTCCGATTCCATACCTAACAGGATAGGAGGTTAATTAATTAATATGGCTCGTATAGCTGGTATTGATCTTCCGAAGAACAAACGTGGTGAGATAGCTCTTACCTATATTTATGGAATTGGCAATAGTACTGCCCGTTACATCCTAGACAAAGCAGTTGTTAGTTATGACAAGAAGGCTTTTGAATGGAATGACGAGGAGCAAACTGCAATTCGTAATATCATCAACGCTGAGTTTAAGGTAGAAGGCCAATTGCGCTCAGAAGTGCAAATGAACATCAAACGTCTTATGGATATCGCTTGTTACCGTGGTGTTCGTCATCGTAAGGGATTACCTTTACGTGGACAGCGCACACGTACTAACAGTCGTACCCGTAAAGGTAAGCGTAAGACTGTTGCAGGCAAGAAGAAAGCACCTAAGAAATAAAATAATAGTACTGCTGCCGGATCCGTGTGGGTGCATGGGGAGGAGTGGTACATTAAGCCGGTATCCCAATTCAACATCAATAAAATTGTCCTTCGGGTTCAATTTAGTGATGAAGAAAACAGGATAGTGGCTTAATACTTAAAAGTCCGGTGAGACGGATATTTATTGACTACCTAAGTTTAAACAAGAAAATGGCAAAAACGCAACAAGCCTCTGCAAAGACAGTAGCAAAAAAGCGAATTGTAAAGATTGATACACACGGAGATGTGCATATCAACGCTACATTCAACAACATCATTATCAGTATTACCAACAAGAGCGGCCAGGTAATTTCATGGTCATCAGCTGGTAAAATGGGTTTCCGTGGTAGTAAGAAAAATACTCCATACGCTGCCCAGACAGCAGCACAGGATTGTGCTAAGGTTGCATCTGACGCAGGCATGAAACGTGCTGATGTATATGTAAAAGGACCAGGATCTGGCCGTGAAGGTGCTATCCGTGCCTTGAGCAATTCAGGTATCGAAGTTACTTCTATCAAGGACGTAACTCCATTGCCACACAATGGTTGCCGCCCTGCTAAGAAACGTCGTGTATAGTTTTAATTCAAAATTCAAAAGTTAAAAGTCAAAACATTG
>CANGSR010000217.1 GCA_947456055.1 Chitinophagaceae bacterium | reverse complement strand
TTTTGAGGATATTTTTGGGTTGGACAATACCTGCTGCATTAAGTGTACCTTCACTAACAGACAAGTCAATATTTATAATTACCGCAGCATCAAGTTTAGAGCTGGTTGCAGGTAATTTTTCATTCAGTGAATGCATGCAACCTGTAAGGCACTTACCTATTTCAGGCAGGTTTCTGGGGCAGAAACAACCTTCCTCCGGTGATTTTACATAATCAGGATTTGAAAACAAGGAGCGATTAGGGAAAATTACTGCCACAGGCAATTTCCCATCCTTAAGGTAAAACGCTACATGTTTTACATAATGGCAAATCTTCAACACCTGCTGTTCCAACTCATTAGTATCTATCAACCTGCCATCAGGCAGCTTGGCAATCATGCTATCAATAGGTTCGAAGTTGCTCATATTATACCATCATTATTAAAACCTAATTTCAAAATACATCATTCCATAATTTCCTAAACACTTGTATAACAAACTGATAATAGCCACACCTAAATATAAACTTTAGATGATTCTATTTGTTCAATAAAAGTTTCAATCTTGGTAATGCTCTGTCCTTCTGAATAAAAACGCAGGTCGCAGAGGTCGCCTTCTATTACCAGGGTAGGAATACCCAATGACTCTCTCAGGCGTTGTGGCATACCAAAACGAGAGTTGGAGTTATTAGCGCAGGTCTTAGCATCATGGAAAATAATCCCATCTATCCTGAAATCATGCACCAAACCCGACAGGATACGTTCTTTGGCCGATTCGCTCCTATTAATAAATATCTCGGTATATGCCTTTGCAGATGATTCAAACGGATGCCTTTCATCGAATGCATCGAAAACCCAACTATTGCAATAAGTGGAGGCTACTATAGCTGCATTGTTTTGGATAAACAATTCAGACAATGGCCTTAGCTTACCCCATATGGGCATCCCATCCCAGTAAATGCGACATTTTTCCTCTTCCAAAAAGCCTATTCCCTTTGCTACATTGGCTTGTAGTTCCTTGAGTAGCAAACCATAGTAATCCTTGGCTATTTGAGTACCCCTAAGCACCACAATCGGCCCCATGTGTATTGTTGCATCAAAAAAGCTTATTGGCGATGGAGAGGCTGTTGCTGTCCACAATACTTGCTTCCACAAATCAGTAGCTTCCTTACTTAACCTTAGAGTTTCCCTAAACCTGTCAATATCAAACTTTACACCACTTACCTGCTCACAAATAGGTATCATTTGCCTGAACTGGGTAGCCACATCATCTATCTCTTCCTGGTTCACCTGATCAAGGTGGCGGGGAGGGGTAATGCCTATTACAGGGCAATTGAGTTCCTTACCGAAATAGTTAAACCAGTCCTGCACCTCACGGCATTGGTTGGTATTGTATACTATCAGGCTCGGTGTTGGCGGGCCATCTAGTCCGTAATGCTTGGTAAGCGGTGTTTCCTTCTTGAGGTAGGAACCAATATCAGCAGTAAGGTAGGAGCAAATATCATTTGAATATCCTAAGCGGGCAGTTTCGGGTATTAGATCTCCAGCAGTTCTTGTAGTACCCAACAGAGCACCATGATTTTCAGGAAAATGCACTTCAAAACCAAATGACCTTAGCAATTCTGCCGGGCCTACACTGGTACACCATGCATACTTTTTTCCGGGATCTTTCATGCCCAGAAAATAGTTACCCATTATTTCCTTGAGAGGTTTAGCTGATTCAATTTTGTACATAAATCTTTTGTTTAACTGATTTTCATTCTTGCATCCACAACAAATAATTTATCATTAAGGGCAATTATGGGGTTCATATCCATCTCTGTTATCACAGGGAAATCTGTAACCAATTGCGATACCCTCTGGATAATTTCTATGGCCATATCCTTATTAATCCCTTTCTCTCCCCTAACACCATCCAGCAATTTTGCTGCTTTAATTGATGACAGCATTTCGCCTGCCTCAACCTTAGTTACCGGGGCTATTTTAAATACCACATCTTTGAGTACTTCAACATATACACCACCCAGGCCAAACATGATTAAATGACCTAAACCCGGTTTTACACTTACACCTGCAATTAATTCCTTACCACCCGGCATGAATTTCTGAACAAAGAATTTCAGGTTTTTACTACCGAAACCATTTATCATCCTACTGGCAGCTTCAGCAACATCAATTGCATTTTTCAGGTTAATGGCTACCCCACCTACATCACTTTTATGAACAATCTCAGTAGATTCAGCTTTGAGCACTACAGGATACCCCATGCCATTAGCGGCGCTCATCGCCTCTTCAATATCATTGGCCAACCACCAATCTGCTACAGGAATACCATAGGCTGTAAGGAGCTCATAAACCCTGTCAGCTGACAGATATGGCTTACCATCTATAACCGCCTGATGCATGATTACTTCAGCCTTGTGGTGGTCAATATCTTTAAAGCTATCAGCCTCGCCTATATTCCTAGCTCTGGTCTTGCCATATCTGTATAAGGCACCCAATGCCTTGGCGGCTGTAGTTGGGAAGCTATAACATGGAACACCCCCATCTTTTAGAATTCTTGAGGTTACTTGGAAACGCTCCAGGCTCATATTGGTCATGAAATTGCAGATGATTGGTTTTTTCTTCATCTGGCTTACTTCCACAATATTCCTGGCTACTTCATCAGTATCGGTGAATGGCGCAGTAACGAAATTGATAAATATCGAATCAATAGTTTCTTCTTCCATCAATACATCCAATGCACTTCTGAAATGAATACCCCCACCAGTTGCTACTACGTCAATAGGATTACCTATGGTGGCTTCAGGCAATTGTGTTTTGTGTAGAATTTCCTTAGCCCTATCAGAGAGTACCGGTAATTGCAAACCAGCATTTACCAGTTCATCGGTTGCAATTACTGCAGGGCCGCCTGTGTTGGTAATGATACCTACCCTATTCCCTTTTGGTATTGGTTGGTTGGCAAAAGCTATAGCTACCTGGCATAATTCCTCTTCATTGTGGAAGGAAAGGATGCCTGTCTTTTCAAATATGAGCTCAGTAGAAATGTCTACCCCTGCCAATGCACCGGTATGAGATGCAGCAGCTTTTGCGCCTTCAACAGTCCTGCCCGATTTCATAGCGAGGATAGGCTTCTTCTTAGCCACTTCCTTCACCACATCCATAAACTCAAGAGGATTAGAAAGACCCTCAGTATAAAGAATAATTACCCTTGTTTCTTCATCATCGCCATAATACCTGATCACATCTGAAATAGACACATCGCAAGCATTACCGTTTGATGCATATAACCTCATGCCTGTATCCAGGTCAAAAAGGCTCTGCATAATAAATGCGCCAACCCCACCACTCAAGGCAACTATGGATATATTTCCGGGCTTGGGGAAGGTGAATGTAAAATCGCAATAGGCACGGTATTCAGGGTCGGTATTGATGATACCCTGGCAATTAGGGCCAAAAATTCTCACCCCATATTCCTTAGCTATTGCCAAAAACTTCTTTTGTAGGGCAATACCCTCTTCGCCCATTTCACTAAAACCTGCTGAATTGATGATTACTGCCTTAATCCCTTTTTTACCACAATCTTCTATCACCTGTGGCACTGCGGGAGCAGGCACAATAACGTGGGCAAGGTCAATATTGCCTTCTACTTCAAAAATTGAAGTGTAAGCCTTTATGCCCCTTATCTCGCTCATTTTGGGATTAATGGGGTAAATAGCCCCGGTATATCCATAATGAACCAAATTCTTTATAATTACATTGCCAATTGATAATTCTTTCTGCGATGCGCCAATAATCGCTATTGACTTTGGTTTGAACAATGAATCAAGTTCAGTAACCGTATTGACTACAGGTTCAAGTAATGCTGCTTCCATATTACTATTTGTTTACTACCTATCAAAAATCTGTTCCTGGCAAAAAGCCGAAGTAAACAGGCGGCAAGAGCATTACCGCCTGAATAAAAAACTATACTGCAACTGCTTGTTTCTCCTTCAATTTGAAATGGCGGTAACCACCCCAAATAGCAGCACCAATAGCACCTGCATAGATGGAATCGGGATGTGCTTTGATAACAAACTTCTTTGAGCCTTCTTTCAAAGTTTCATCTATAGCCTGTATCATACCTGTATTCAGAGCCATGCCACCGGTAAGCACAATAGGAGATTCTGCCTTAAGTGAACCTAATAATTTGATTACCCTTGAAGCAATAGACAAGTGGATTCCTTTAATAATATCCGGCGTTTTAATACCCCTGGAAACCATGTTAATTACATCAGTTTCAGCTAGTACCGCACATATACCTGAACTAATTTCGGGGTTAGATGCCTTTAATGAAACTTCGCCTACTTCTTCAATACTCAAACCCAGGTAACGGCTAATATTCTCCAGGAACTGCCCTGAACCAGAAGCACATTGCCCTGTCATTTTATAGTCTTCCACCTTGGCTTCCTCATTGACCCTTATGCAGCGAACATATAATGCACCTAGGTCAACCACAGTTTTAGCATCGGGATAGAAGAAATGCGCTCCCCTTGCATGGGTGGTCATACCGTAAAAATGGCCACGTTTTCGTTTCACCAGGTCGCCCTCACCGGTAGATGCCAGGTAAACAACATCTTCGTATTTCAGGTTATGCTTATCCAGCATTATCTGAACCATTTCATCAGCCACCTGTGTAGGATTACGCTTGCGTATCTTTTCGGTATGCTTATCAAGCAATTTTGGGTCATCAGAATAATCCATTAAAACCAGCTTAATGAAATTGCTCCCTACATCTATCCCCATTGTATATACGTGCTCAGACATATTATATTAGTTTTTTGCTTTGAAATTCATTTTTCTCATTTAACTCTACTCAATTCCATAATAGTCAATTACTAAGCAAGCGCACCTGCTTTCTTTGCTGATGGCAAGTCAATTTTTATATTCCTACGGGCAAACATGGCACCACCCAATGCTCCCATAAAAATTGAATCGGTATGTATATTGATTTTTATATCGGCACCATAATTAGCCTTAACCAGTTGAGCCAAATATTTTATCACTGCCTGGTTTCGTGCCACACCACCAGTGAAAGTGAACTCATTGAACACACCACCTGAACGGGCAATGAGAGACATAGCCCTCATGATAATGGCTTTGTGCAGACCGCCAAGAATATCAGCCCTCTTTTCGCCCATATTGGTGAGTTCCCTTAACTCTGCTCCTGCAAACACAGTACATGTAGAGCAAATAGTTACTTCTTTTTCAGCTTCAAGAGCCATTGGGCCTAATTCGTTGAGCGAGATACTCATTTCATCAGCTATATAACCAAGATACCTGCCGCAACCTGCAGCACAACGGTCGTTCATCTGGAAGCTGGTTACCAGGCCATATTTATCTACCTGGATAGCCTTAGTATCCTGTCCGCCAATATCCAGTACGGTACGGGTATTTGGGAAAATGGCATGGGCACCAAAAGCATGGCACAAAATTTCGGACCTGATACATTCCTGTGGGAATGGCAATAATGCCCTACCATAACCGGTACCTGTCATGTTTTCAATATTAAAGTCCAGGCAGGCTACCTCGTCAATCCTTTCCCTCAATGATTCAGACACATTTTTGAAATCGCCTTTCAGCAAATACATTTCAGCATCGAAATTCGATTCTGATTCTATTGCCCTGTCTTCGGCAACATCAGGAAGGTTTTCGTATTTTTCTTTCAGCAAATCCATTGCCTGGGTAATCAAAGATGCAAAATCGAACTGCACTATTTCATTCTCAGCTGCAGTAATGCTCTTATCCCAAATGGTCATCAACGGCTCGAACATTGAAATGTCGAACTTATTGACTTCCTCATTGTATTTTTCAGAAACAATATCCCTGAAGAACTGGTTTTTAGAACCCAAATCTTCATAGATGTATTGGTGCTTAATCTTTGGTTTGATTGTTTTACGAATTATCCTCAGGTGGTCAATCATTTTCAACCTACGCTCACCATCAAAATAATTGTAACAAGTTTTCAGTAATTCATCACCCAGTTTATCAATCCTTACTTTGAATTGTTCGTACTGGAATACACTTTCAAGGTCAGAAAGGTATTTTTTGTACTGGGGTTTAGATTCAATTTCTTTGGCAAGATTTCTCTTTAATATGGAGAAACGGGCGTTATAAACGGCTTCCATCCTGGCTATATCTGCCGCCACCGAATAGTTAGCCCTGGTATTCGTTATACCCCTGCCAATAATTTCATCCTGCTCATTGATGATTACGGCCTTCGACGTAGTTGACCCAAGGTCAATACCTAAGTAATACTTGTTCATTATCGTGAGTTTCTGTTGGTTAATGATTAAAAATTAGGCCAATGCTTCTTCCTGTTCCAGTATCACTTTGCGCTGGCCGAGCATCTGGAAATAAGACTCTAACCTATTTTTGATATTTGCATAAGAGAAATAACGAGGGTCTACCAGATCACTTTCAATAAAGCCGACGGGGATACCACACCTCTGCTCTACTTCACGCATCATCAATAACTGGCCGGCACTGAATGAGTTACAACTCTTAATTGAATTAATCAGGAAGCCATCGGCTTTGAATTCTTTGATATAATGCTCTATCAGGTCCACCCTTTGTGGCAGGTTTAGATTGGTATAGCAACCCATGCAGTATCTTGATAAGCTTTCCAGTGGCTTATCCTTATCATGCCTGAAACCCTGGTCGTATAGCCCGCCTACCTTGGTATAGGTTGAAGCAACTATTACAGCACCCATATCATAGAAAATCTTCCAGAACTCACGGAAATTGGTCCAGTTTGGTGGTCCTTCCACCACCAGGCGGAATTTCTCTTCCTTCATTTCTCCTTCAGGGGTTACCGGGCATAGGTTTTGATCCATCCTCTCTGTTACCTCTTTCAGCAATTCTTCGTAGTACGATACTGCTTCTTCAGTTCCCCTGAAGGCAGTATTCAATGGCCCCATATAGTATACACCAGCAAAATAAGAGTCAATTGGTGATGGCCTGTGTTTGGCAGTTTCCAACACTTTCACCCATAGGTCTTCGGCCTTAGCAGCATTATCCAGCATTTTAGACAGGCGGTCATAGTCCATTTTCTTGCCTGCTACTTTCTCCATCTTAGGTATTACATCTTCCTGCAGTTGCTTTACCATGTACTTTATCTGGTCGTCGGTAATTACACCATCTTCCTGGTAAGGGGTATGAAGCATAGCTATTTCAACTCCCGGATATAGCTTTTCAAGGTTTTCGAACCATTTCAAGAAGGTAAAACAGCCTGTATAGCTTAACAATAACAAATCTGGTTCTGGTAATTTTTCACCTGTAGGGCCAATATTACCATTCAACATCATACCTATATCGCATTTCACATAGGTGCACACATCTTCCGAAAAACCAAGTTTTTCAGCATCCTTAATATATCCGCCCGATTTTTTACGCATACCCGATTGTAGCGCATTTATCTCGGGGTAAACAGGCAACATATCCATTGCCAATATCAATTCTGTTAAGTTGCCCGGCACAAAAGTGTAGACCACCTTTTTGCCATTGACTTTCGCATTACTTAATTCAGTAAAAAGATTTGCAAGCATATCTTTCTGAATCACCATGCTTTTTTCCTTAATTGCGTCCTTAGGATTGCTCATTTTTTAAATATTTTGTATGAAATATTTTTGTGTATTACACTGGCTTAATTTTTCTCTTAAAAAGACTTGTCTTGATAACCATCTATCTACCCCTTTCTACTATCTACTATCTACTATCTACTATCTACTATCTACCCCTTTCGTCTTTATACTTTCTACTATATACTTTTTACTTATTCTAAACCCATAATTTGATTGAATCCGAAAAAGTACCTGCCTGTTCTTTAATCACCTTAAACTGACCAGTATTTTCGTGGAACTGGAAATTGATATGGGCAATACCAGCATCATCGCATGACTTCTGTAGTGTAGGTCTATCAAGCAATGCAGGGTCGCAGAAACTGGCTGCACAGAAAATAACCCCATCAGCATTCCTATCCTTTACCTGCTGAACCAACCTTGCACCCTTAGGATTACCAACGTCATATATGGCTGATGACGGTCCGCTCTGGGTTAAAAAGGCATCAACCAAAGAATTCATAGGGTCGTGGGATGTAGCATCTATATCACCATGAATCCACCTTGAACCCAGCATAAAGTCATCATCAACAATATAGCAGCCAGCCATTTCTATCGACTTAATCATACCAATAGGAGGCTGTTCGCAGAATGAACCTGAAATCACCACCCTGATATTATCCATTGGCTCGCCAAAGTCTTCGCTAATCAGGTCTACAATTTCACGTAGCATTTCGTTGTGCTTCTCAACATTAATGACCATACCTGCCCTGATGATATGGTAAACATCAACTGCCGATAGTCGCCATGGATAATCCTGACGGATATTGTAAATCTGCTCAATCAAACTACGGTTAATATTATAAAGCTTGATGGAGT
>CANGSR010000216.1 GCA_947456055.1 Chitinophagaceae bacterium | reverse complement strand
TGCTTCGTAGGGCATTAGAGTGCATCACCATTCCATTTATGGCTTGCCCGGTACCTGCCTGTAGGTTCCTGGTATATGAAAGTGAGCGTGAAAAAATAATTGATGCCCGCAATTATCTGGAACAAAATATAGACCAGGCCATAACCATCAAAGAGCTATCCCGCAAGGTAGCCATGAATGAATGCTATCTTAAAAAAGGGTTCAAAGCCATTTTAGGAAAAACCATCCACGAGTACCAGCAGGAGCTGCGCATTACCAGAGCAAAGGTATTGTTGCAACACCATGGCCTATCAGTAACAGAAGTAGCCAATACACTTGGCTATAGCAGTATATCTCATTTCAGCACTGCTTTTAAGCGCATTACAGGTTTGAAACCCTGTGAATTGCTGGCATGATTTTATATCAGCTTTGATATTTCATTTACCATAGGGAAAAGGATTTGTTGAGACCCATAACCCCGTAAATTCAGCTTTTTATTTGCTAAAATCATTATTCCCAAAAGCTCAATATTCTTGAAGCAGCAATTCCCCCTTGAGGCGTTGGCATTGTGCGTGAGCGAATGGGGGGTAAGGGCAATGTCACTAAGTTAAGGATTTTGAAAGTTTTTTGAGATATTGTTATTTATGGGTTGTATAAGCCCAAAGGGCTTAAATGTGAATAGCCCCCGGTGTAAACCGGGGGTATATGAAGCAAATATTTAATGAACCCCAAAGGGGTTCAATGTGAAAATAAAATAAGTATTTCCCTTGAAAATCCTTAACTTAGTGACATTGGGGATAGGGGGATGTACCTTTTTTTTAAGAATTTTGAAACCTCAACATAATCAATTCAACTGTACCAGATGTGGTGCACTGATATAATTACTGGAGTATTTGTACCTTAAATTGGCATTCACTACAACTTTGAAGCCTTTCATATTGGCAGGGGCTACCGGGAAGAAAAATGCCCTTACTTCTATGGTTTCAAATACAAGGTTGGGGTTACGGGCTCTTACCCCACCACCTATGCTGGTATATAATGATGCATTATTAAATTGCTGGTGCTCACCCGAAATAAGTGATAGGTCACCATAGGGGAAGGGGGCAAATTGAAAACCAAGGAACTTGAATTTTAAATAAAATTCTGTTTCCAATTGTATACTTAACCTTCTCGACCCGTATGCAGAGTCTGTTAAGAAACCCCTTGGGCCATATTCATTATTCAGGTGCAGGGGTGCATAAGTAACCCTATCGTATAGGTGGGTATAGCTGGCATTTACATATTGCCTTATTTTGGTACTACCCAGGAAAAATAACCTGCTCCATGCAGTAGCACCCACCAGATAGCTGGCATCCTGTATTTGGCCATCATGCATAAAGGCACCTGTGCGCAGGTATAGCTGTATAAAATCTCCACCCTTGGTGGTTATATAATGGTTGATATTTAGCCCGGCATAGGGTCTTTTAAGACTTTGCCTATTGATCCATTGCTCATGCCATCCTCCTGTTAAGGAGATATTATACCCATATGGTAGATCCTCGGTGGTGCCAAAACCATAGATATACTGGGTCTTAAAATACTCCTGCCTAAAGAAAGTAAACTGTGCCAGTACCGCCCTTGAATTATTAAAAACCGGGTCGAATGTAGTAACCTGCTTTGGCAATAAATTAAACTTACGGTCAAACACTCTTAATGCCAAAAAGTGCCTGTCCCTTATAGTGTTATTCTTAGCAGTAAGTTTTTTAATCCCTAAGTTATAACCAGCCCATCCGTCAAACAGGTCGTAGGAATATTTGTAAATGATGTTTTCTGGTGCATGGTAAATATTGTAGGCCTCATTATGGCTAAGTACAAGCCCGCCGGCAAACCGGGAATAGGGGGATACCAGGTTTCGGGTCAACGACAGATATTGGGTAGTTTCTTCCTCACGGGTGTAAGGGCTAATATTACTTGAATTGTAACCTATTGTTGCATCAATATAGGAATGGAATACATTTAGCTTGCGGTAAAGCCCTCCATAGCCAAAATTAGGACTGCGGTTATAGTCAAACAGGCCATTAAATTCTATCCTTTGGGCCATACCTGCCAGATTGGCCTCATATACATTCCCGTTTATATGGTTGAAGGCATCCGATGCCGCACCACCGGCTATACTGAACAGGTCTTTGGTATACACCCTGATATCTACCGAATCGGGGTTACCCTTTATAGGCAATACCTCTATACGGGCATCCTGTATATACTCGCGCGAACGTAGGTAACGCTCATTATCCGCAACCATGTAGGCATTCAATGGGGTGTTTTCCCTAATAAATAGGTTGTCCTTTATTACAAATTGCTTGGTATTAGTATGGAGCCTATTACCCACTTTGGAGGTAAAATTCTTTTTGCCCTTACTTTTATCCCGTACCGAACCACCAAAGGGAATGGTTTGGATATCTATATTCCTAATCACCTTACCCTGGTATTTTAAATAGGGGGCCTCACTTTTACCTATATCCCAGCCATAATTATCATCACCCGGGTTGCGGCTCACAGAGTTAACAGCTTGCCTGAACAAATTATTGATGAACTTGCTATTAGTAAAGTGTAGCTTTTTGAAGTTAATGGTATCGGCCTTACCTACAATTTGGGCCATAGTACCCCTTCCCGCCATAAGGCAGCAAAATAATAGGAGTATTTTATATGGATTTATAGCCGCCAATATGCACTTTTAGACAAGTATAATAAAAACAAGATTATTTTTCTTGGCTTTTTATATAAACTGGTACAAAAACTGCGCCGGAATGGAATAATAGCGGATAATACATTGAATTCATTGTAAATATTCGGACATTGCTATATGCAATGGTCTAGGAACAACATTAACTTTTGCAAGTAATACTTTTTGCCTGATAAATTTGTAATTAACTATTCGCTACGTTTGTCACCTAGGAAAGATAATTATTAATCAACTAAACCGGACATCTTTGTCTTGTCCGATCAATGACCCTCCTTAATGCTTAAGTTTAACTTGATAAATAATCCTAACGAATTTTCACACTTCGAAAATAAACTGCTTTACAGCAAATGCATATTTAAATTGCGTTGGCTCCGCCGCGGCGGAGCCAACGGCTTTGTAGAAACAAATGATGTTAAGAAGTATACTGCTCCGTAGGAGCAGCGCACGTCTAGGTTTACAAAAAACTAATTGCTACACCTCCACCTTCCCCACCTTAGCCGCCATCCTTTCGCTATACAATATCTTAATAAGGCCGTCTGCAAGGCCTATCTTAGGTACATATATTTCCTCAGCCAGTGCCCAGCGCATCACCGATATGTATATCTGCAAGGCGGGCACAATTACATCAGCCCTATCATCCCTAAACTGGTAGACATGTTTTCTTTCAGCCAATGGGGTAAAGCTCAATTCCTTGTAATAGTCTTTCAGCAAGTCAAGCGGCAATGGCCTTCCTTCTTTACGTTTCGAAATTGAAAATATTTTATTGATATTTCCACCCGTACCAATAGCTTCCAGGGGTTGGTAACCACGGGCATAGGTTTTTATATACCATTTCATGTGCTCCCACTGCTCATTGGTTACTTTATCATGCAGCAGGCGAATGGTGCCAATATTAAAAGACTCCTTAAATATGGTATGGTTATCTGAAAATAAAGTAACCTCGGTGCTACCACCACCCACATCTATATACAGGTACGACTTGTTATCACTCAGCTTTTCGGCAATATGTGTTTCGTAAATTATATTGGCTTCTTCCTGACCGGTAATAATTTTTATTTCAAATCCGGTTTCGGCGAATATTTCGTCCAATATCTGCTTACCATTACTGGCATCGCGCATGGCCGATGTTGCACATGCTTTATAGGCTTCTACCCCATAAATATTCATCAATATGCGGTAAGCTTTAAGCGTTTCTATCAGCTTATGCTTCTTGGTGTCTGATACAAATCCATTGTCAAATACATCAAAACCCAGGCGTAGGGGGATTCTGACAAGCGAAAGTTTGGTGTAATCAACTACATTATCTTTGTATATAGAGGTTTCGCAAATCAAAAGCCGCGCAGCATTAGAGCCAATATCAATAGCCGCAAGTATCAATGGTTATATTGTTTATTTTTCAAATAATTATAAATAGCTACTTGTGAGCGAACCTCAGGACTATCTTCTTGCTTTTGAACATAGTTGTTGGTCTGTTCGTTGTCCAAGATACGGCCTTTTACGTTCTCTGCAAGCTGTATATTCAGGATTTCTATCAATTCCTGCTGTATAATTTTATCAAATATAGGACAGGCTACCTCTACACGGTGGTCAAGGTTGCGCACCATCCAGTCGGCTGATGAGATATATACTTGTGGCACATTATCATTACCAAATACAAATACCCTTGCATGCTCCAGGTAATCGTCTATTATACTTATAGCTTTAAGCCTGTCTTTAAATGACTTTTGTTGGGTATAAGCACAGCAGATTCCCCTTATAACCATATTTACCTTCACTCCTGCTTTTGCTGCCAAATATATCTTTTCAATCAAAACCTCGTCTACAAGGCTATTGAGCTTAATGGTTACATTGGCGGGTTTCTTCCTCCTCGCTACCTTTATCTCTTTTTCTATATTGGCAAGCATCACGTTGCGCATACTTGTGGGTGATACTGGTAGCGTTTTGCAATTGCGCAGGTTATTAGGTTTTTTGATGGGGTCTTCCAGATAATCGAAAACACGGTTCAGGTCACCTATAATCTTCTTATTTGTAGTGAACAGGCAATGGTCGCCATAATACCTTGCTGTATTTTCGTTTAGGTTGCCTGTTGATACAAAGCAATATTGAGTAGTCTTATTGAATTCTCTTTTCTTAATCAGGCATATCTTGGCGTGCACCTTCATATCATGTATGCCTAGCACCACCTTTACACCTTCTTCTTCCAGTTGGGCTTTCCATCTCAGGTTGGCTTCTTCGTCAAAGCGGGCCCTTAGTTCCAGCACCACCATCACTTCCTTGCCATTACGCACCGCATTAATCAATGCATTGATGACTTTAGAATTCTTTGCCAGTCTGTAGCAGGTTATTTTAATACTCTGTACAAATGGGTCGATAGCCGCTTCCCTCAGAAAATCTATTACCGAATCGAATGAGTGATAGGGTAGGTGAAGCATTACATCCTTCTTCTCAATGATATCCATTATCCTACACGGCTGCTTCAACAATGGGTGGACAAATGGATTGTTCCGCTGGTGCAGATTGTCGAAAATAGAGGCCGGGAAATCTATAAAATCTTTGAAGTTATGAATTCGGCCACCGGGTATATGGTTGTCTTTCTTGGTTAAGCCTAATCGCCTTACAAGGTAGTTGAGCAAAGAAGGCTCTATATGCCTGTCATACACAAAACGTGTTGCTCGGCCATGCTTGCGGTTCTTCAATCCTTTTTCCAGTGCATCAAGCAGGTTGGTTGTTACATCATTATCTATATCCAGTTCCGCATCCCGGGTTACTTTAATGATATAGCCCAAAAACCTGTCGAATCCAAAGGGTGCAAACAATCCAGGCAGATTGAACCTGATAATATCCTCCAGCAATACCACATCCGTATGGCCTTCTTCTGAAGGCAGGATTACGAAACGCGGCAATACCTTGGTAGGTATTTCAATCAGTGCATAGCGCTGCACCATTGATTCCCTGGTACTGCCCAATACACATGCAAGGTATATCGACTTATCCCTGAGCAATGGGGCATGCGGCATTGTTTCTATCATGAGGGGTATCAATTGTGTTCTTACCTTCTCATCAAAATACCGGGTAACATAATCCTTCTGTTTTTTGCTTAGCTGTTTTTCATTTTTGATGAATATATTTTCCTTCCCTAGTTCAGCTATAATATCAGCATAGGTATGGTCAAATTCGGCCTGCTGGGTAATAACTGTCTGCTGTATTTTTTTCAGGATTTTTTCAGGGTTGGCTTCCAGGTGCATTTTTGCAGCCTTTCCCAGCAAAACCATTTTATTCAGTGCAGCCACCCTTACCCTGAAAAACTCATCCAGATTATTAGAGAATATTCCTAAGAAACGCAGGCGGTCATGAACGTGGTTAGATGGGTCGCTTGCTTCTTGTAACACTCTGGCATTAAAGGCCAGCCAACTAATGTCTCTAACAATTATTTGCTTTGTCGATTTGAGCATGCCTTAAAAAGTAGCTTAAGATGAAAATTTACAAACTGCCTGAATTGGTGGCTAAAATACTTTTAAAAGAGGCACAACAAAAATAGTTCTTAAAAACTTAACATTGAACCCTATTTAAGGGTACCCGAGGTCAAACGCATTAATATTTCAAAACCCGGAGGGTTGATATTATTGTAGAAATAGGGTGGTAAATGATGATAAACCCTGAAGGGGTGGCATTAAGTTAAGCATTTCGGGTTAATACACATATATTTTAGTGAAAAGCGAAATCGAATGCGCCCGCCGCGGCGGGCCTGATATCCTAGCCCATGGCATCGCCATGGGAGGATGTTACATTTGAGTTTGAAAGCCCTGTAAGGGCTAAATCCCAGAGCGATGGGCATCGCCCATCGAAACGGAAGGGCAGCAAAATAAATTTAGAAATCCATAAAATCCTTAACTTAATGACATTGCCTGAAGGGGTGGCATTATTTCATATGTGACGAGTTGATATCACCCCTCCAGGTTTTAAAGCTTTGAGCCATCAGTGTCTATAATAATACTAACCCTATGGGTTTGCAAATTCAAATTAACCAATGGGAGGCTTGATGTTTTAATGCGTTGCAATGAAGTGTGCCCTATTTATGTTTCACTATTTATTGCCTCATAAATACAACTACGTATTATATTGTCACATCCCTATTTTTAACTTTTGATTTTTTAAATTAAATTTTTTGGTTTACCTACCTTTGTCCCTATGAACACTGAAACTAAATTACGCCAACTGCTCGATAACCGCATTCTGATTATAGATGGTGCCATGGGTACCATGATACAGCGCTATAAACTAACAGAGAGCGACTATCGTGGTGAGCGTTTTGCCGATTGGCATACAGATGTTAAGGGCAATAATGATATGCTTTGCCTTACCCAACCCCAAATTATAAGAGCAATACATAAAGAGTACCTTCAGGCGGGTGCAAACCTCATTGAAACAAATACTTTCAATTCACAAACCATATCCCTGGCCGACTATGACATGCAGCCCCTGGCCTATGAACTGAATGTAGCTGCTGCAAAAACTGCACGTGAAGCCATTAATGAGTTCCATGCCGAAAATCCGGGTATTGATCAGGAATGTTTTGTAGCAGGTGCTATAGGCCCAATGAATAAGACACTCTCCCTTAGCCCCGATGTAAATAATCCCGGCTATCGTGCTGTGACATTCGATGAGGTTGCTGATGCTTATTATGAGCAAATAAAGGGCCTTGTAGATGGCGGTGTAGATGTATTACTGGTTGAAACCATTTTCGATACCCTTAATGCTAAGGCTGCTATCTATGCCATTAGTAAATTCTTCAGGGAAACAAAACACCCTAAGATACCAGTAATGATTTCGGGTACTATTACCGATGCTTCGGGCCGCACCCTTAGTGGGCAGACCCTTGAGGCGTTTTATATTTCAGTAATGCATGCCAACCCACTAAGCATAGGCCTGAACTGCGCCCTGGGTGCAGAACAAATGAGGCCGCACGTAGAGGAACTAGCCCAAATTGCAGCATGCTATGTAAGTGCCTACCCCAATGCCGGCCTGCCAAATGCAATGGGTGAATATGACGAAAGCCCTGAACATACTGCCCGTATCATCTCTGAGTGGGCCAAGGAAGGCTGGGTAAACCTGGTAGGTGGCTGCTGCGGCACCACACCACCACACATAGCTGCAATAGCCAAGTCAATGAAAAACTATGCCCCAAGGCAATTGCCTGAAATGGCAACAATTTAGGAGTAGAAAGTAGAAAGACGAGATGGGTAGAGTAGAAAGTAGAAAGACAAAAGTAGAAAGATGTTCGGTGTTTCAGTATTTAGTAGGTAGCATTTAGTAGATAGATATTCGGAATAAAAACCGGTATTCATAAAAAGGGGAAAGGGTTCGATTATCGAACCCTTTCCCCTTTTTATCTTTTTAAAAGCCTAAATCAAAGGCACATTCCATCACGGCTTTTGAATTTTTACTTTTGAATTTCTAATATGTCTTTCTACTTTCTACTGCAAAGTCCTACTCTGCTCCAATGGCTTTGTAGCAATGAAATATTAGGTAATAAACTGCTCCGTAGGTGCAGTGCACTTCAAGGGTTTGGAATCGAAAAGTGATAAAGGGTTATTACTTTATTTGCAAATAGAGCCATTCAGTATAATAAACCGAAATTCATAAAAAAGGGCAAGGGTTCGATTATCGAACCCTTGCCCTTATAATATCATTAAGCAGGTCTTATTCCCTGTCGGCTTTTTACTTTTGAATTTTTACTTTTGAATTCCTAAGTTGACTAATTACTACATACTCAAAAGTCCACCTCGTCTTTCTACTTTCTACTT
>CANGSR010000215.1 GCA_947456055.1 Chitinophagaceae bacterium | reverse complement strand
TTAATCTCAATCCCCGAATCAGTCTTAATTATCTTTTCCATTTGTTATTATTCAATAATAATTTCTGCTAATGCTTGTTTATGCTTCTAAATTCTTACCTCAATTTCGCTTCGGTAAAATGGGGCTTTTGAATTTTGAATTTTAACTTTTGAATTTTAAACTACATCGCCCCATAGCTCAGTATAGTCCTCACTTCCTCATTAATGATGTGCAGGGCTACATCAGTAGGCAATTCATCATCTGCTTTGGTAGTGAAATTCAGGATTAGCGCATGAAGTTCCCTGGCCGGGGCTTCAGGATTCAAGGTTTTGCCAATCTGATTAATCATATTAATCTCTTGTTCCTTTACGTTTTTTACGGTCTCCCATACGTTTTTTGAAACATAGATTTGCTGGGAAAGGTTGTGCTCATATTCTGCCCTGATACTTACTGTCATAGCATATTGCAGTTCCTGAACTGTCATTGCCGAATCATAGATTCTAGGTATTAATTGACGGGGTGTAATCCTTTCAATAAACAATACCAGACGCTCATAAGCTTGAAGCCTGAGCCTTAGGGTTACATCCTGTGCATCCTGGAAGAGGGCTAATTGCTTACGTTGGTTCTGGGCAATGAGAAACCTTTTTACAATAAGGTGGCTTGAAATTAATACTACTACTGCCGGAATGGTGTACTTGAGTACCTCAAGTATAGTGCCTGCTACATTTTCCATATTAGTGCAAAAATAAAACGTTTTCGCTTGTGAATGGAATTCAATTTTTGAGAAGCAAAATTGGTTTTATTGGTTAGTTTTTAGGATGCTCATTCAGAAAAGCCTTAGCTGCCTCATATCCATTATTATATAGCAATTGTTTTTGTTCCAGGCTTATGTGCCTCACTCTGGGGCTAAGGTTCCCATTACTAATATAGATGGTGTTTTTCTTTTCCTCCTCGTAGCTGATACCCTTATTCAGTTGTTCTATGCAGATATTATAAAATGCACCAAAAAAGTTGCCCAGGGAATGGATATTGTAGGGTGCAATACCGTTTTGTGTTTTACGATAATCAATTTGTTGCGGGCGTTCCAGTTTAAGCCCCAGGGTATACTTACTTACCTGACTATTACTACCGGGGAATAGATTTATGGGGTAATTGGCCATAATGCCACCATCTACATAAATATTGTAATTGTCGGTTTTATTATGTTTGGAAACCACATTGCCCGCACTATCAAGAAATACAGCACCATAGTATAAGGGCACTGACACACTTGCCCTCACAGCTACCTTAATAGGCAGATTTGGGAAGGTTTCCCAACTGAATATTTCCAGTCTTTGGGTGCTGAGATTGGTGGCGGTAATATATAGGTCCCTGTATTTTTTGTCTTTTTTTGCCAGTAGGTGCATGTCCATAAAGGTGGTATTCTCGTTTCCGGTACTGGCTTTTATTTGTTTGCCAATCCAGGCTTCCAGCCTTTTTCCTTTATACCAGCCATAGTTTTTGCGCATCCTCCTTTGTCCACCCAGAAAGAACCATGAACCATCATTGAATGTGCCAATATCCAGATTGAACATAATATCCTCAAGTTCCTTTGCCGAATAACCCATGCTAAAAAGTGATCCAACAATTGCCCCCACAGATGTGCCGGCAACTTTTTCTATGCATCCGGTTATGTTTTTCTCTTCCAATACTTTGAGCGCACCTGTATAGGCAATACCCCTTATTCCGCCACCTTTTAGGGCAAGGTATTTATAAGGTTGGGCATAAATATTTAAGGTAATTAGAGTCAGGATTATGGAGGTGAGTAATTGCTTCATTGGGTACGTTATGAGTTGAATTTGAAGGTAGAAAATAATGGCATAAAAGACTGTTTTTTTTGATTCAAGTATAATCGTTAGTCTGAAAATCCTTTCAATTTCTTATGGAATATATGCGACAGAAGTGTCTTTATATCAAATTCATTCCTATGGCTGATATGATAGTTGCCCAGAAAAACGGCAAGAGAAGATTGACCCCACCCAGAATAGATTTGACTCCAATGGTCGACCTGGGCTTCTTGCTGATAACCTTTTTCATGTATACCACCACTATTGCTAAACCTAAGGTTATTGACCTGAATATGCCTTACAAGCCAGCACAAGAAATGACAACGGATTTTCCGGCTAGTAATAGTATGACTTTGATACCTACGACAGGACACCAGATTGCTTATTATGAAGGACTGTTGGAACATAAGGAGCAGATGAAAACTGTTTCAATAGCAGAAGCCCGCAAAGCCATAATTGACAAGAGAAGAGCAATACTGGAGAATCACCAGTTGAAATCAAATAGGATGTTTGTATTGATTAAGCCCAATACCGACTGCACCTATAGCGATGTGGTAAATGTTCTGGATGAAATGATTATCAATGATGTGCAGACTTATGCCATAGTGGATATAACCAGTGAAGAGCAGGAAATGCTCAAATTAAGACCCTGAGGCATCGGGAGGGGTAGTCTGTTGATTAGGAGTATAATGTTCCAGCATTTTCTGGGTGCGTTTCTTTATTTGTTTTACCAATAGTCTGGGTGACAGCACCTTAACGTGCTCCCCAAAACCCAGGATTTCCCGCTCCAGTTCGAAATTCCAGATAACATTAATGCTGAAAATCATACCGTCTTTATCACGCTTTAGTATTTTTTGAGATGAGTGAAGGGGCTTGGTAATTACATAGGGTGCCATTTCGGGGCAAATACTCAGAACTACCTCCAGGGTAGGCTGGTTGGGCGATTTGGTTACTCCTATTGCATCATCAAAAAAGGTTTCGGCATCGAAAATGTCATTTTCAATAAATTCTGCTTTAGTTGTTTCCTTTACTGAAATGATTCTGTCGAGGGCAACGGTAATAAAACCGTTCCTTTTGGCTTGAGATTTAGCCCCAAACAGGAACCAGCGATTGCGGTACTCTTTTAGTAAATAGGGATGGAATACAATTTCGCCTGCCTGCCTTGCCCTGAATGATTGGTAGGTAATTTCTAGCGGGGTCTTATTGATTATGGCTTTGTGGAGAGGATCAATGTATTCTAATCCTTTCAACAAATTATTGGTTTCAAAATGAATGAAGGACTTGCCCTTATTTTGCTGCTTATAAATTTTGTCTTCCAGTTTGCTTACCATGCCTGTCAGCTCCTGAAAGTACCCGAAACCTTTAAACTGCCTCAATATCTGCACTACCTCGCTTAGGGTATTCAGGTCGCTGCCTGATAGGGGTATATTGGTGATACTGTATTTTTTATCCTCATAACTATAGTATTTCTTGTCGTTTACTACGATGGGGGCATTATAACCGAGCTTTTCGCTGCGCATATTCTGTATGTCGAGCTGCACCGTGCGGGTACTGATCCCTTTTTTAATTCCTTCGTATTCATAGAGTGCATCTGAACAGGCCGCCACCAGGTCTTCAAGCGTCCATTTGCGGTATCGGTTTTGCAGGCAAGAGTCTATGACTTTATAGCGCACCAGGGCTAGTTTATTTATAGGCATAAGAGGGATTGAATTGGTTAATAAAGGTAAAATAAAATTTCAACTACGCAATGTATTTGCGTAGTAAAATTAATGTGATTTTTTCTTAAAAAATTTCATTTTCAAGTTGTTGATTATCAATAAAATATACTTTATGTAAAACAATTTTCAAAATATTTTTAAGTACGCAATTTCATTGCGTAGTGGGTTTAGAGCTTTGCCTTATCAAACGAAAAGAGACAAGGGGACAAGCGGAATAAGGGTTCTGCATTAGTGAAAAGCAGAACCCTTAACCCCTAAAAAGGAAATAGAAATTATAAATAGTTTAAAACCAATGTTATGAGATTCAATCTGTTTAAGACCAAGCAAAAACCATTAGTAGTAAACAAAGAAGGTGCTAAGGCATATGTCCTGACTCCCGAAATGGAACTTTATTCAGCTGTGGTTACGGCAGGGCTAAGTGATGGTTTTTACGAAGGTGCCAATACCCGCCTGGTTCGTATCAGGGAACTGATGGACAAGAACGACCCTGATTTTATTGCCCGTTTGGCCGTGTACACCAGGAAAGATATGTATCTGCGAAGTATCCCATTGGTGCTCGCTGTAGAAATGGCTAAGAAATCATCAGGTAATGGACTGGTGGGTACTACAGTGAAAAACGTAGTGCAGCGTGCAGATGAAATCACTGAGTTACTAGCATATTATCAGGCTGCAAACCCACGGGTGGGTGTTAAGAAGTTGGGCAAGCTATCAAAGCAAGTTCAGAAAGGACTGGGAGAGGCATTCAACAGATTTGATGAATACCAGTTTGCCAAGTACAACAGGGAAGCGGCTGTAACCCTTAGGGATGCCTTATTTTTAGTGCACCCTAAGGCTAAAGACGAAAACCAGCAGGCTATTTTTGATAAGATAGCTGCTAAAACTCTAGCCGTACCTTATACCTGGGAAACTGAATTATCAGCATTGGGTCAGGTGAAATATGTTGATGATAAAGCCCGTAAAGCAGCTTTTACCGCAAAATGGGAAGAACTGATAGATAGTGATAAGCTAGGTTATATGGCTTTGCTACGCAACTTAAGGAACATCATAGAGGCAGAGGTTAGCGATACCCATATGAGAAAAGTTTGCAACAGGCTTAGAGACCCTATAGAGGTAGGTAAGTCTAAACAATTGCCCTTCAGGTTTTTGGCGGCTTACAGGGAGGTTATGCTCTTGAAATCATTTTATGTCACCATGGTGATGAATGCCCTTGAAGATGCGGTGAGTGCAAGCGTAGTAAATATGGCAGGGTTCGATGAAGAAGCAAGGGTGCTGATAGCATGCGATGTTTCAGGGTCAATGCAGAAACCAGTATCACCCAAGAGTAAGGTATTGCTTTATGATATCGGGCTGATGTTGGGTATGTTGCTACAGTCTAAGTGCAATAAGGTAATTACAGGGATGTTTGGTGAGAAGTGGAAAGTAGTCAATATGCCATCAAGGAACGTTTTGGGTAACGTGCAGGAATTCTATAGGCGTGAGGGTGAGGTAGGGTATGCCACCAATGGCTATAAAGTAGTGGATGATTTAATAAGGCACAACATGGTGATGGATAAGGTATTATTGTTTACCGACTGCCAGCTTTGGGACAGCAAAAACAACAATAGCCACCTTGAAACCTCATGGAATGAGTATAAATTGCTTGCTCCTAATGCTAAATTGTATCTCTTTGACCTGGCAGGATTAGGTACTACACCAATTAGTATTCAGAAAAATGATGTTTACCTAGTAGCCGGGTGGAGTGATAAGGTCTTTGATGTACTAAATGCCATTGAAGACGGGCACAGCGCAGTGGAAATGATTAAGCAGATAATATTGAATTAGTTTAATAAGATGACAATTGGGACAAATTTCCGGGAATGCCGTAGAGGAGGGATACTTCGTCTACCATAATTGGGGGTAGGGCCAGGGAGTAAAATCCAGGGAGAGGTGCAAATCCTCATTGACAGCCCCGACCTGAATCGTTTGTTGCTTTCTAGGGATTTGTTCCAAAGGTTATTTAAATGATATTGAAGATAAAAACGATGCCGTAAGCAAGGGATACTTCGTGTTTGGATACCTGAAAAGGGGAGGTTCAACTCCTCAAATCCCCTTGCTGATTATTGCTCTTTAAAATAAACAGTGCCGTATATAAGGCTTACTTCGTCTCAAAAGTGAAAAATTGGTCTTATAGCTTGTTGCCTGTTTAAAGTGTTATTAAAGACTACCTAATGGTGCCGTTGAAAAGAGTTACTTCTGGTGTGTGTGTCGCCGGTTCAAATCCGGCCCTGGTGTAACAACCGGGTAGCTCAGTTGGTAGAGCAACATCTTTTTTCGCCTTTTGCCCATTAGGTTAGTTATTTGATTTGTTTTCAGAACCAAGATTATCTATCAGTGCCGTAGATTAAGGGTTACTTCGGGTATAGCCCTAAATATGTTTGTTGCCTGTTAGGTTTCCTTATGTAAAGTAAGAGGGTGCATCAATCTAATTTGATGCACCCTCTTACTATTTTGGAAATGAGCTACATTATTCCTTTATAAACTTCATTCTCAATTGTTGAACACCAGCTACCTGAATTATGTATATGCCTGGTTCGTAAAATGATGTCATTATGGATTCTGTTGTTTTGTTTAGTAAGCCATCAGCAATTTTTCTGCCAGTAATATCATAAATACAGTAGTTGGCAGGTAAAATATTTTGAGGTGTTTTTATGGTTATATCTCCATTTGTAGGATTAGGATATATTTCGGCGTTTTTTGCTTCAGCTAGTTGTATTGTATTTGTGGTTAGACAAGTATATGGAGTCTTGATGAGTATTTTAGAGGTATAGGGTTGCAAGGTTAGTGTATTGCAAATATTATTCATTCCTAAATCGTAATACTGCGCAGTGCCTAATGATATATAGGCAATCGTATCAGCTTGATTCATAAATAATTGAGAAGAATCAACTGGATAGGTCCATGAAACAAAACTACTGTCGGTATAGGTGTCATTACCTGTTGCCTGCCAGCCACTGAATGTGTAATAGGTAGGAGTTGTATCCACTAACCTTAAAGCATATCTATCGGTATAGGGTTGGAAATAGTAATTTGAATCTAATGTACCTGCATGGAATCCACCTGAATAATCAACCTGACGAATGATTATATCACCTGTATCTCTGCAGAAAAACGAGTTGTGTTTAATGGTCATTCCAGAAATGGGGACATATCCTGTAGCAAGGTTAGTGCCATTTAGGTCAAGCATATAGCGACTACCATAAATTACATTACCTGTAATTGTGTTGTTTATATTAGATGAATTCTGAAAAATGCCCTTTTTTACATGATTGTAAACTGTATTATCAGCAATGGTGCAATTGTTTACATTAAAATCAAAATAGATTGCTGGGGTAACAAAGGATGGGCGAAATGCACCCTCTGGATTGCCATCGCTGTTTGAAATAAAGTTGTTTCTGTAAATGGAATAGGCTGTGCCACTTCCCCAACCTTTTATAGCACCACCATCAATTTCAATAAGCATGGCATGATCTACAATGTTTCTTTCCACAATATTAGCCCTGCCATCAGCCGAGATGCCACAATAACCCGTACTGTCAATATTGTTATGATGTATATGGTTGCTGTCACTGGCGCACATCAAGGCAGTGCCATTCAGTTGTCCCCCAATCCCATTAGCCCTACTTACACCTACATTTCTAAAGGTGTTATTGTTCACAGTATCAGCATTTGCTCCGGTATTATTGATAAACAATCCAATTCCATCAATATCCCTAAAGTAGCAATTACTAATGTGGCAGTGGGCTCCTTTCATATTTATTCCATAATTGTATTGACCCGAGAAATAGCAGTTATCAATAATCAGTCGTTTATTATTTGCTCCATTAGTTTTTATGCCACAGTCTGATTGCATACTAAAAGCTAATCCTTTTATTATTACATACCCTACCGTATCAGTTAATTCCATTCCATTTTGGTAAACCGAGGCCTCGCATATAGATAGTGATGGTGTAATTACAGATGGGGGCAAATAGTGTACGATGTGAGCCGTAGAATCATATTTCCATTCATATGCAGTATCCAATAAAGTGATATTGTCGTAAAGGAAATATCCATAATTTGGGATAGCTTTGATCATCGCTGAACTAAAATTTATTTTATTAGCAGCATAGGATGTTATGTTGGCTTTTTCCCAGCTCCATTGGGACGAATGAACACACACTTTAGAATTGGTAATATAGCTAGTACTAATACTTGATAAGGAAGCATCTTTCAGGTACATCGTTTGACCAGAATCTAATGTTAAATAACTGTGTTCATTTGGAAAACGGGCAATCATTTGTTCAGCTCCATTCACAAAAAAGTTGACTACGTTACCTATATAAGGAGCATGATAATAGCCACCACTTAATGTCCAACCAGTTACTAATTCAGCACCGCTAATTATGGGTTTATTGCCTGTGCCCCAGGATGTAAATACAAGGTTAGAGAGCGCATTGCCACCACGATTTACTCGTATGTCGCCACGAAATGTATCTCCACATTTGAAGAAAATTGTATCACCTGGCAGGTAATTGGTTAAATTTAACCTGGTTATAGTTTGCCATGGGGCAGCTGATGATGTACCTGAATTGGTGTCATTACCTGTATTAGACAAATAATAATTGGTGGCATTAGCTTTAACCACCCATAGACTGATGGTCAAAAAGACCAATCTAAATACCAAAGATTGAAATAATGGTTTGTTACGTTTCATAAAATGTAGATTGAGGTGGTTTACTAATTTGAATCGTTGTACCGCATTGGACTTGTGTAATTTATAAAAGTTTAACAAAGCTATATAATTAAACTAGGTACCTAGGCAATAGTATAGGCGATTGCTATATAGCTAATTTTCATTATTAGTTCTTCTTTATTGTGTGATTGTTTTTTAGGGTATATTTCATTTTATACACCAATTAAGACTTACCTGGACGCTAGTTATTTTGATAATCTTGTTACAAAATTTAGTCTTTTATCTTGCAATAGTTGTCTATGGTCTAAAGACTCAGGCCCTTTCGTGTATGCAGTAACAGAGGCTC
>CANGSR010000214.1 GCA_947456055.1 Chitinophagaceae bacterium | reverse complement strand
ATATGAAATGACATGCAATCAATTCGTTTGCCAGGTAGACCAAGACTTATTTTGATATAAATTGTTTTTCCCTTAACTACTTTTCCAAATTCATAATAGTCGGGTTTGGTAGTGTCGAAAGTGTCTTTATTTGGACCGCTAAAACAGTCTTCAACAGTCAGTAACTTTAATATCTTATTTCTTTCTATAGGCGAAATCTCAATTTCGGCTAAAGTATCAAAGTCTTTATCTCTAGGTCGCTAAACTACATCAAAAGCAATCATTTTATCATGAAGGTTTCTGAGAAAAGTCTCAACATCTTGTTTATTCATGTGTAACGTGCTTTATAGGGCCAATTGTCAACAAAAGTAGGTATAATTGTATAAAATACTATAAATATTCACTAATTAGTGGATAAAAATTTACGATTCGAATATTGCTCAAAAAAAATAGCTAATCAGCTCATGCTGATTAGCTATTTTGGTATGGGACAAATTACCCGAATATCTTTCTACTTTCTACTTATGTCTTTCTACTAAATCAATGCCTAAAATGCCTCAATCCGGTTATCACCATAGCCATATCATTTTCTTTGCAGAATTGTATACTGTCGTTATCTCTCATAGAACCACCAGGATGAATGACAGCCTTAACACCTGCCTCATGAGCCATGCGTACACAATCATCAAATGGGAAGAAGGCATCTGACGCCATAACCGCACCCTTGATGATGAAGCCAAATTGTTTCGATTTTTCAATAGCCTGCCTTAGGGAGTCAATCCTGCTGGTTTGTCCACAGCCTTTTCCAATTAGTTGCTTATCCTTTACAATAGCTATCGCATTAGATTTCAGGTGCTTACAAACAATATTTGCGAATACGAGGTCTGACTTTTCGGCATCAGTGCTGGTATATGCACCTACCTCTTTCCATTCATCAAAGTTTTTATTATCTGCATCCTGTACCAATACGCCATTCAATATGCGTTTGTATTCAATAGCCGGATAGAAGGTTTTCTTCTGTTGGAGTAATATCCTGTTTTTCTTTCCTTTGAGCAGGGCAAGGGCTCCTTCGGCATATGCAGGAGCTATGAGTATTTCAAAAAATAATTCATTGATTTTCCTGGCTACTTCTTCATCTATTTCCTGATTTGTAATGAGTACACCGCCAAAAGCGCTCTCTGGGTCTCCGGCTAGGGCTGCCTCCCAGGCATGGTTTACATTATCACGTTCTGCAATTCCGCATACATTGGTATGCTTGATAACCGCAAAGGCAGGATTGGCAAATTCAGAAATTATCTGGCAGGCAGCATCTATGTCCACCAGATTATTATAAGACAATTCCTTGCCATTCAGTTTCTCAAATAGGCCTTCCAAGTCGCCAAAGAAAGTTGCATGCTGGTGCGGATTTTCTCCATAACGCAATGATTGCTTATTACCTGTTGATAGCTGGAAATGTTTGTTTTTCGTGAAGCCATTAAAGTAATCAGCAATAGCTACATCATAATGGGCGCACTCAGCAAAGGCAGCGGCAGCAAATAATTTCCTGTCATGTAGGGTTGTTTCACCATTCTGGCTTTCTAATAGTTCTAGCAATTCGCTATACTGGTTTCTTGAAGCTATGATACATACATCATTAAAATTCTTACCGGCAGCACGAATGAGCGATACACCACCAATGTCAATTTTTTCAATGATAGTCTTTTCGTCAGTAGTTTGCTTTACGGTTTCCTCAAATGGGTAAAGGTCTACAATCACTAGATCTAGCAGGGGAATTTCATATTCGCTAATGTGCTGGTTATCAGCATCAAAATCCCTACGGGCAAGTATGCCACCAAAAACTTTAGGGTGTAAGGTTTTAACCCTACCACCTAATATAGATGGGTAACCAGTTACACTTTCCACCGAGGTGCAGGGAATACCTAGCGACTCAATAAAAGTTTGGGTACCCCCTGTAGAGTACAGGGTTACACCCAGATTATTCAATTTACGAACCACAGGCTCCAGTCCGTCTTTATAAAAAACAGAAATCAGTGCAGATTTAATCGTCTTATTCATTTAAATGAAAATTTGAGGCTGCAAAGGTACACCAAAAGGAAGGTGTAGCTGATTAAAACAGCTAAATTTCTTTGGAAATGAGTAAGAGATATAAAGCAAAGGCTTATTTCACAGCAATCAGATTTACTAATATTGCCTTGGATACAGAGGGGTCAAGAAATATGGAGTCATGTTCAAAATCAAGTTTGATTTTCCATTTTTGCATGGTTGAGGCACCAATAATAGCCTGCTCACTTAGGTTGGGGATAACATAAAATTCATCGCTAAGCCGTATATCTTCATGGTAAAAATCAAGTGTGACACGGTGTTTTATTTCCATAAATACCGATGCGCTAGCTGTTACCATCCGCATAGGGGTGTGCAGTGGTGTCAGAATTTCCAATTCTTCTACAATGTCATCATTGATACATGAATAAGTCGCACCACTATCGAACAAAGCATAGAGTACTTTTTCACCCTTGCTACCCTCAAACCTTAAAGGCAAACGAATAATCATAAACCCAATTTATATCAAATATAGGAAATAATTGGCAAGTAAAATCAAATCAGGAATTGGTATTCTACCAATACCTGCCAGCAGTTCTGTAGGCTGGTTTTGGAGAAAGGCGAGCCCTGCGGAGGTGGTAACCCGAACAGCTATAAATAAGGACTGCTAATGTAAGTAGGGCTACTGCTTTAATTATGCTGTTTTTCATAAATTCTCAAAATTATTTAACACCTGTTCTCCAATCAAAAGTATAAAGTCAAATCCACGTTTCAAAGATAATCTGTACTAATTTATTTTACAAATTACAAAACTATAACCCTGGGGACGGTTACTTAGGCTTTTACCCAAAAATTTCCTATGTTCAGCGGTGCTCCAATCATATATTATGGTGCACTTACCTACCAATGCCGGTGGAAATGGATGGTAAGCTTGCTGTACAATAATGGTATCATCTTTTTTGAAGTGGATACCATCAAAGATTTTCACCTCATCCAGGTTTTCGTTAAGTGACCACAGGCTTTGGGTGATGTAAACATTCTTGCCGCTTTTCATTAAAGGAGTAACGATAGCTTTGGCAGCATCGTATGTTTTGCCATCTTTTTGGTAATCAATAAAAAGCAGAATATCCCTCATGAAAAATACGGTTCCGGCTATATAGGTGAGCAGAGCTAAACCTTTAAGAGGTAGCTGAAAACTATTTTTTTCAAGCATGCTTATACTTATAACCAGATAAAGGGATAGTGGTAAAATGTATTGGGTAGCATTATAAACGGTAGGTGATGCATACAGAATAAATTTACCAATACCATAAGCGATGAAAAGCTGTATGAGAATAACCAGCCACCTTCTTATTGCATCAATATTTTTCACCTTGCCATTCAATTCATATAGGTAGAAACCGGAGACTAACAGGAATAATACCAAAAAGCCGAAATTGACCTGCGACAAAAACCAATAATGAATGAATAGAGGTATACTACGGTCGTGACGGGTAAGTACCAAAGCTGCATGGGTTTTTATACCAATGATGGTGGGCATCAATCCGTTTGGTGAAAGTGATACAACCAGGCAAAATAAACCTATGGTAACAATTACCCTAAGGACATTATCCCGGATAACCTTTACCACGCTTTCAGTATTCAGTAATTCGTAGGTTACAAAAACCAGGAAACAGAAATAAAAACAAATAAGCTGGCTAGCGAGGATAAAAGAAAACAACAGACAAAGTAGAAAATTATAAACCAGTTGATTCACACCTTTCCTGTTTCTATAAAGTAGATATACCAGGAACACCAATAATATGGTAAGCCCTTCGGGACGACCAATGGTAGGTAATAAATAGGTGGCAGTATAGGGAATAGAGAATAGAGCCACAGCTTTGGCGAGGTTGCTCAGTTTTTGTGGCAGCAGTGCGGTAAGGGTTTTAGTATATAGGAATAGACCTGTGGAACCAATGAGTGAGCAAATAAAGAATATGGTTTTAATGCCAGGATTAACCTTACTCAATAGTCCCAATAAATAAGGGTAAAATGGCACATAATAATTGAACCGGTTGGTATGGGTAAGGTCGGTGACCTGGGTAACATAATATAGCGGATTGGCCAATCCCAGCCCTTTGGAAAGTAATAAAGCTGCAGGTATGAATACAACAGAATCGGTACCTGGTATAGGGAAAACATTTAGTGCAAAAAGCACTAAAATAAGCGCAGTAACAAAGCTTAATGAATAAAGAAATAGCTTAAATGGTTTCATACAGATTCGTTACAGCCTAAAGCCTGCGGCTGCAAAAGTAACCCAGATTTGAGATATTAGGATAGGTGGCAGGATTGAAAACATAGAAATAACCGTATTTGCATATTTATACTTCTTTCAATGTTGGATAATCTTCACAATTCTTCACAAAACGTCAAAAATTGTGAAGAATTACGAAGAAGTGAGAAAAATTCTTCACAAATTGTAGTAAATTGTGAAGAATTGTGAACTAATATTGTTTTATGGTAGAAAGAGCTCCATCAACACTCAATTATATACCTGAAAAATTTGTACAAATTATTCAGCGGGAGGAGGTTATTGAATTGCTTAACCGTATTAATGAAGAGTATTATTATTGGCATGTAGTAAAGAATCTTCCAATGCCAAATGACTTGACACCCCGGGATGTATGGACGATTGCGAAAATAAGGCGAAGGCTTACACCCAATAGGTTACAATTTGGGCTTTACCACTTTCATTGGAATACAAATAATAAAATTCAAGAGCTACTTCATTTTCTGGATATGAATGTGGGCGGCACTCTTGAGTCACCTTATAGCATACCCAATGAAGATAAAGGAAGGTATCTGGTAAGTAGTATTATGGAAGAAGCAATAGCATCGAGCCAAATAGAAGGTGCTGTTACTACACGTAAAAAAGCAAAAGAAATGTTGCGGCAAAACAAGAAGCCTACCAACAAATCGGAGCAAATGATTCTTAATAATTATACAACCATTAAGCGGATTGTAGAAATTAAAAACGATACTCTTACTAAAGACAATCTTTTAGAAATACATAAGCTAATAACTGCTGAAACTTTTTCAAATAAAACTGAAGAAGGCAGATATAGACAGGATGATGATATAGACGTGGTAGATACTGCCACAGGAGAAGTAGTGCATCACCCACCAGATAAGGATGATATAGAGGTGCTGATGGCTGACTTATTCAGGTTTTTTAATGATGATGAATCTAAAATATTCATTCACCCTCTTATAAAAGCTTGTATTATTCACTTTATGGTTGGGTTTATACACCCCTTTGCAGATGGAAACGGGCGCACTGCCAGGGCTTTGTTTTACTGGTATTTGCTGAAAAAAGGCTATTGGCTTACAGAGTACCTGTCAATATCACGCTTAATTCTTAAAGCCAGGGCTCAATATGCCAGGGCATTCCAATTTACAGAGGTGGACGAGCATGATGCTACCTACTTTATACTTTTTAATCTGAAAGTAATGAAGTCGGCATTTGATGAACTAAGACTCTACATCCAGAAGAAAAACGAGGAGCAAAGGCAGTTATCAAATTTTATAGGTGTTGATGACATTTCCTACAGGCAATCGGTAATACTTGAATGGCTGTATAAAGAACCTAATCTTTTACTGACAGTGAAGGAGGTACAAACAAGGCTAGGAGTATCTAATGGTAGTGCAAGAAATGATATTAATGCACTTGTGGAAAAAGAATATTTGCTATCGGTAAATATTAATAAGGTAACCAATGGCTATAGGAAAGGCCATAAATATGCGCTACTACTACAAAGCAGGCAAGCCACAAAAGAGGACAAAAACTAAATCAAAGGATTCAATAAGGGAATGAAATGGTCACAAACCTTCACAATTCTTCGTAATTCTTCACAAATTTTGAAATATTGTGAAGAATTGTGAAGGTTTGTGAAGAATTATTAAGATTCGGGCTCGAATTCCAATACTGCTGAGTTCATGCAGAAACGCTGGTGGGTAGGTGCAGGACCATCGTCGAATATATGCCCCAGGTGCGAATCGCAACGGCTACATAATACCTCGGTGCGGTGCATGCCATGAGTATAGTCTTCTACATAGAGTACACTATCTGGCTTCATAGATTCAAAAAAACTAGGCCACCCACAGCTACTGGCAAATTTGGCATCAGACTTGAATAATGGGTTGCCACATACAGCACAATAATAGGTGCCCCTCGTATCTGTTTTATAATATTTACCTGTAAAAGCCCATTCAGTACCTTTTTCACGGGCTATGCTATAAACATTAGTAGGTAGTATTTTCAACCACTCTTTATTGGTTACATGCAATTTTGTGCTATCGGTGCGTGAGTAATACGGATTATTGTTAGTAGCCATTTTGTTACTTGTTTGAATGCAAATTTAGTTTTTATATCCCGCACCTAATTAGGGCGTCTATCATTATACTTTATATCCTAATTATTTTTAGCACCTTGCTTGATCCAGTTTAGTAGTATGTTGATATCAGTTCCGGATAAAGGGGTATAAGGAGCCTTTGGCATTATACCTGTACTAACTTCTACAAAGAGCAAACTGGCAGCCGGACTGCTAGTAATTACCAATTGCCTTGAAATAATGTTGTTATAGGCTGCTCCTGAATCGAAATTGATATTTGAGCCACTATTATGAACACCAGAGTGGCAATTGCTGTTTATAGCACATGAAGCCTGTAAAATGGGTATAATTTCCCTATTAAAGCCGACGGTAGGGGTCGGTAATTCCTGTGTTTTATGGTTACAAGAAAACGTCCCTATACTGCACAGTAGTAGTATAGGGACGAAATAGTATAGGCTATTATTAGTCTTCATATTCAAACATATTAGGAATATTGTTGGCTATGGTAGTAGCCAGTGCCGGGTTGGTATTGTAAGTATCGGTATTAGACTGTGTTTTAAAATCTACAACTGACAACAACTTGCCATAGTCACAAATCATATGAAGGTATATTACCCCACCAGATACCAGTGTATAGGGGCGAAATGCACCTGTACGAACTGGCATAGAAACAGTCTTCAAATTTGCTGCAGAACCAATTTCGTAATTAAACGGAACTTGGTTGGTGCCGTTTTGTGTAGCTGTTGTATCAGCAATGCCCTGCACTTTCATAAACATATACCCCTGGGCGGTGTTTCCGTACCACATTTCAGAAGAAGTTAAATAGCTAGCAGGTGAAAACGAAGATGGCGTTTTGCTATTGGTGGTGGGATCTAAACCTACATTAAATGTAAATGAAGTATAGGTCCCGACAGGCGCCGTACCAGCTATATACTGTTCACCGTCTATGCCTTTTAATATGTATGCATCTTTTATTGTGTAGGTATTGCCATCTACATTTTTCAAAACAATATTAGACATAAAAAACTGGGCTTTGGAAAGGCTAAAATGACGACCATTTGCATCACTGTACCGTGTATTATTGTCAGCCACCTCATTGGTATCAATATTAGTATGTAGATGAACATAAACAGTACCTGTTGCTAACGAAGATGTTTTTCCGCATGATGAGATGCCAATTGTTACTACTGAAATTGCCATTAAAGAAGCTGCGAGTTTTGAAATAAGCTTGTTTTTCATAAATTTTCAATTTTTGTTTTAGTATGGTTTGAAATAATGTTTTGGATTTTTCTTTGCCCTATTAAAGAGAATATTGAATGCCAGCAAATAAATTGTTGAGTAATGATATCTGTGTGCCATTAAGGTTTTGATAAACAGGTAGACCAAATTCGGTAAGGAAGCTAAATTTTTCGAGGATAGGTTTTACAAAATGGATATTTACACCTGCATAAATATTTACCACTGTGCCGCCATAGTTAGCTGTTACTACTGTGGGATCGTTTAGTTCGGTAACAGGCATTGTTACCTGGGTATCCTTGCCGGATAGTTTATCGGTATAAATTGTTTCCCCTCTCAAAGAACCACTTAGCCATGGTAAGAACTGATAAGTAGCCCAGGCAGATAGATGATAGTTATTATCTAGCTTATAACCCAAGTTATTGGTATTCAGTTTTATATCAGCACTGGTATTTGCTCCCAGGGAGAACAGGCCCATTTTGTGTACAAGGGTAAAATCAGGTAATATACTTAGTGAACCAGTGCCGGGCTGCATATTATATGGCAGGCGGTGGTTATCACCCAATGTGGTGGTACCTGTAGCCCTAATAGTACCTGTAGGCAAGTTAATACCCAGGCTGGCTATAATACTGTTGGTACTTTTATTACTGAAATTATACAAACCATAAACTTTGGTGTCTGCAAAACCTGATGTGTAGGATTGCATATTAAGGTTGCCAGCATTCATTCCAGGCATACTGGGCATATCGGCATTCATGGTCATAGACATACTGCCGGTAACATAGCCACCCATAGCCATAAGGGTGAGCCTATCAGTAAGGCCATACATAAGCATGCCCATATGCATTTGCATATTCATGGTTTCGGGGGCCATGGCGTAGTTTTTATATACCATAGCATCACTCGCTACTGATGTACCCATCCTGTTGCCCTGCAGAGCCATATTCATAAACGTATATGAAGCCATCCATGTGCCTTTGGGGTGTAT
>CANGSR010000213.1 GCA_947456055.1 Chitinophagaceae bacterium | reverse complement strand
TAAATGTTGGCACAACATTTACAATCGAGTTTGGAATTAGTTAGAGGTATATAATTTTTGATATTTCCTGAAAATTATTTGCAAGGGGGCTTTGCTCCAGACAAACCATTATAGTATAAATGAACCCAAAAATCTAATTCATGAGACAAGACTTAATTGCTTCTCAAACCATAACTATTAGCAATTCACTGGCCAATGTTTGGGAGGGATTGACTAATCCTGCTTATATCAAGGAGTACCTCTATGGTACTCAAACTATAACCGACTGGAAGCCAGGTAGTGAGGTGCTTTTTAAGGGCGATTATAATGGCACAATCTATTGTGATAAGGGAGTAGTAATAGAGAATAAACACCTGGAAACCATAAGTTACACATACTGGTCGGGTTTTTCTGGGGTGGCTGATGTACCTGAAAACTATTCATTGGTGACTTATAAAGTGCTCCCAATTTCAAATAATGAGACAGCACTTACGTGGACTATGCAAGGCTTTGCCACTGAGGAGGGTTATAACCACTCACAGACAGGGATGAGTGTTTTTTTAAAGACTGTAAAAGATGTAATGGAGAAGATTTAAGGAGGAAGAGATGACTAATTTCATTTCTTTAATTGTTACCCAACCATAAGAACCTTAAATAGTGTCTTGATTAATAATTCCCTGCCTATCAGTGTCTGTTATTTAATAATCAGAGTGCTCTCTGAATAAAGTACTTATACCTAATCTTAGCAATGAGGATATTTATTACCACTACATTATTATTGGTTTTACAACTGCTTTCTATTATTGTGGAAGGCCAAAGTTGGCAATGGGCCAGGGGTAATAAGGTAGCTGGTATGGACGGTTGGCCAGTAGCTACCGATAAGTTTGGGAATGTTTTTGCAGCAGGGATTTCATGGGGATCTTCGGCAGCACAGTTTGGCACAGTGACCGTGCCATTTTCTCATTACTCACCTGCTGGTTATCAATGTATCCTAACTAAATACGATGCTGTAGGTAATGTGCAATGGGCCAAAGGAACCATGAATGGCGATACATGGGTAATAGGTATTAGTACTGATGGTAATGGTAATGCCTATATGTTTGGCACCTTTCAAAGCCCACTAATGAAAATTGGCAATATTACCCTGGTTAATTCTCTTACTCCAGTCACCTCACGGCAATGTTTCCTTGCCAAATTTGACCCATCAGGGAATGTATTATGGGCAAAGAATTTTGGGAATGCCCAGTTAGGAGGGGCAGGCCTGGGGGGGATATCCAGTGTATTAGGGGTTGGTGGAGTGATGACTGATGCTGCAGGAAATGTTTTTGTTACCGCAAATTTCCAGAATGCTACAATAAATGTTGGAACAGTAACACTTTCCAATACCGATCCTACTGGTACATCGGATGATATTTTTCTTGCGAAATTTAATACAAATGGTGCAGTGCTATGGGCTAAAAGCTATGGGGGTAGTGGTACAGATGATGCTTATGGTATTACAATTGTTCCTTCTGGTGATATTTATCTTGCTGGTGCATTCAGCTCCCCAACAATTGGCTTCGGCTCCTCAACAATAGCAAATACCAGCACAACCCAGATAGGGTTTATTGCCAGGTTAGATGGTGCAGGCATCCCGGTTTGGGCTTGCGGTACAGGCGGTACTGGTGGGGAATATGCTATTGGCCTTGCATCTGATGCGACTGGCAATGTGTATCTAACTGGTGGAGTTAAGGATAACAGTATTTCATTTTCAGGTACTACAATTTACAATGTTTATGCCCCCCAGGCTGCTCTTTATCTGGTTAAGTTCGACCCTGCAAATAGTGTCAGTTGGACCAAGGTAATGGGTTCACCCACCCGGAATAGGGGTACATGGGGATATTCTGTGGCAACTTCCGTTTGTGGTAGTGTTTGGGTAAGTGGGGCTATGCAGACCGATACTCCAGCCATAATCCCATCCAGTGTAGTAATTGACGGTAATGTACTTACAGCCCCGGTGGGAAGTACAGATCCCGTTTTTATTGCAGGTTTTACATATAGTGGTGAGTATGATGGAGGTGCGGTTTTGTCCAGCGGAGCCGATGACCAGGTCTGCATTGCCTGTGATGCATCAGGCTGTGTTTATATATGTAGCGATTATGAAAGCCAGTTTAATTTAAATGTTGGTAGTTATAGCCTGCCGTCAGATTCTATTGCAGGCGAACTTTTATATCTGGCCAAGTATTCCCCACTTAAAACTACAAATCCCATTATACATGATACCACTTATTGTGCTGGGCCAACGGCAACAATGTTGGCCCCCGATGGTTTTGGGAATTATGTATGGAGCGATGGGTATACAGGCAATGATCATCCAGCAAATATTGCAGGTAAATACTGGGTATTTGGTGAAGGTAAATGTGCCTCTTCTGTTATAGATTCTTTTAGGCTTGTTACCTGTGATTGTGGCCACCTTTTTGTGCCGAATTCATTTTCACCTAATGGAGACGGTAATAATGATATCTTTTATCCAAGGGGGGATGAGGGAATAAAAATTATTAGCTCCTTCAGGATATATAATAGGTGGGGCGATCTGATGTTTGAAAAAACAGATATCCAGATAAATGATGCAGTCAATTCGTGGGATGGAACATATAATAACCAGACCCCGTTGCCAGAGGTTTTTGTGTGGGTGGTAGATGCTATTTGCCAGAATGGAACCAAAATCACCAAAAAAGGAAGTGTAACAGTAGTAAGATAAATATGCAATTTAATGAAACGATTATTTAATGTCTTACTGTTTTTTATACTTGCACCAGTGCTAACATGGGCGCAGGCCGACCTGCATTTTTCGCAGTTTTATGAAACATCATTATTGCGCAACCCAGCTCTAACAGGGGTGTGTAATGATAATTACAGGGTTACTGTATATACCCGAAACCAATGGAGTAGTATTACTAATCCTTACCAAACAGTATTAATGAATGCGGAATACAGATTGTCACTCGGTAGGAATTCGGCCGATTATATTAGTTTTGCCTTATTGGGCCATTATGACCAGGCAGGTGAACTGGACCAAAAAATTTCATCGGTTTATGGAGCGGTAAATTTCAATAAAACACTTGGGGGCAATAGTTCTTACCTGTCTTTTGGGTTTGCTGGTGGGTACCTACAATACAGTTTTGACCCTACAAAGGCTACTACCAATAGCCAATTTATAGCTGGGCATTTCGATCTGGGCAATCCAACACTAGAGAATTGGCCAAATCCTAAAATGGAAATTATGGATCTGGGAGCGGGTATCAATTATAATGTTAGCCCGGCAAGGGAGCGGGAGGTTACCTATATGGTAGGAATCTCAGCATATCATTTTTTACAACCCAATTTCTCCTACTACAAAACCTACGGTTATAATGAAAATATACGTGGGAACCTTAATGCCGGAATGATCAGGGAGTTGAACGAACACATAGTTTGGCAAATGCATGCTAATTATGCCCTTCAGGGTACCTATTCAGAAATAATTGCAGGTGGATTATTAGGCTGGCGGACAGCACCAGGTATTGAATCCTCGGAATTTGAAATATATGGAGGCGTGTTCTATCGTTTTCAGGATGCTATAATTCCGGTGGTGAAAGTGAAATATAAACATGCCTCACTTGGAATAAGTTATGATGTAAATACCTCGAGTCTGAAAGAAGCAAGTAATCTGCAAGGTGGTTATGAAATTACACTTGGTCTCACTGGGAATTATCCTAAAGATGCCGGAGGGGGGCCAAAACTAAAGACTATTTGTCCCAGGTTTTAGCTTTTAATGCCACTTGTATTATCACTTTGTTGATAACTAGGCTGGTTAAAGCAACCTGAATAATATAATCACTACTATTTCCTACTAAACTATTACCTTTGATACAGACTTTAGGGGTGCCTACAATTTTGGCTGAGATTATACCCTTTGTACCTGCCCGGGATAATGCCTGCGAAGGAAAAAAGTGAGAATGCCTTTCTGTATTTTCCCCTAAAAGTTTAATTGTTCTGTTCTAAACTATACTGTGGTATGGAGGTTTATGTGAATAATAAATTGCAGGAAATGCAAGGCACGCCCAGTCTGTCGGATGTTTTGGAAGTGCTTAATATCCAATCCCAGAAAGGGATTGCACTGGCTGTAAACAATAATGTTATATCCAGGGCTGACTGGCCCAACCATCAGTTAAATCCCAACGATAAAATCACCCTCATTAAGGCAACCCAGGGAGGGTAGTACTCTCTCAATCTCAATTTTAAGGCAAAAATTTTTCAAAAAAATAATTTCTAAAATAGCAACATAATGAAAAAAGACACGGCACCTACAGAAAGTAATATCAAGTCAGATTTTTATCCGGGTTCAAAGAAAATCTTTGTACAAGGCAAACTTCATAATATTAAGGTGGCGATGCGAGAGGTATCGGTTAGCCCTACTGTTACCCGTTCTTTTGGGTTAGAGGAATTAATCCCTAATCCACCGGTTACCATTTATGATACTAGTGGACCTTATACCGACCCATCTGTAACTATTGATATTACGAAAGGATTGCCCAGGTTGCGTGAAGAATGGATTGTAGATAGGAATGATGTAGACAAACTTGACAGTTTTACAGCCCACTACAGCAACGAAAGGCTTGAAGATAAGAAGTTGGATGAATTGAGGTTCGACCATATCCGTAAGCCTTTCAGGGCTAAAAAAGGGGCAAATGTTACCCAGTTACACTATGCCCGAAAAGGAATAATTACTCCTGAAATGGAATATATTGCCATACGGGAAAATCTGAGGATAGATGAGCTAATGAATAATAGCGAACTATGGAACCAGCATGCGGGCCATAGTTTTGGTGCCAACATTGCCAAGAAAATAATTACCCCTGAGTTTGTAAGAGATGAAATAGCCCGTGGTCGTGCCATTATCCCTGCCAATATCAACCACCCGGAAAGTGAGCCTATGATTATTGGCCGTAATTTCCTGGTGAAAATTAATACCAATATTGGTAACTCAGCTGTTACCTCAAGTATTGAGGAGGAAGTAGATAAAGCCGTTTGGAGTTGTAAATGGGGTGGTGATACACTAATGGACTTATCAACCGGTAAAAACATACACGAAACCAGGGAGTGGATTATACGTAATTGCCCTGTTCCTGTAGGTACTGTACCAATTTACCAGGCTTTGGAAAAAGTAAATGGTAAGGCCGAAGACCTAACATGGGAAATCTTTAGGGATACTTTGATCGAACAGGCTGAACAGGGTGTGGATTATTTTACCATTCATGCAGGCGTATTATTAAGGTATGTTCCACTTACTGCTAAGAGGGTAACCGGTATCGTATCCCGTGGTGGTAGTATTATGGCTAAATGGTGCCTTGCCCATCACAAAGAGAATTTCCTCTATACCCATTTTGAAGATATTTGCGAAATAATGAAGGCTTATGATGTGAGTTTTTCATTGGGTGATGGATTGCGTCCAGGTTCAATTGCTGATGCAAATGATGCCGCACAATTTGCTGAGTTAGAGACACTTGGTGAGTTAACTAAAATTGCCTGGAAACATGATATCCAGGTGATGATAGAAGGTCCGGGCCATGTACCAATGCACATGATTAAGGAGAATATGGATAAGCAATTGGAGTGTTGCGATGAAGCTCCATTCTATACCTTAGGTCCATTGACTACCGACATTGCTCCAGGTTATGACCATATTACTTCTGCCATAGGTGCTGCTATGATTGGTTGGTATGGTACTGCAATGCTGTGCTATGTTACCCCCAAAGAACACCTTGGCCTACCTGATAAGAAAGACGTAAAAGATGGCGTAATAGCTTATAAAATAGCTGCCCATGCTGCTGACTTAGCTAAAGGCCATCCTGGTGCGCAGTACAGGGATAATTGCCTGAGTAAGGCTAGGTTTGAATTTAGGTGGGAAGACCAGTTTAACTTATCCCTTGACCCTATTACTGCTAAATCGTTCCATGATGAAACCTTGCCTGCCGAAGGTGCTAAGATTGCGCATTTCTGCTCAATGTGTGGCCCGCATTTCTGCTCTATGAAAATCTCACAGGATATCAGGGATTATTCACAGAAAGAAGAAGAGCTTCTAAAAGGCATGGAAGAAAAATCGAAGGAATTTTTGGAGGTTGGAGAGATTTACTCTTAATCTAAGGTAAAAGTTAAAAGTTAAAACGGCTGCGTGGTATAAGGTGACGAATTTGTAACCTTTAAAATGTGATAGGTAGCCCTTTGGCTTGGTTATAGTTTAAATAACTTATATAATAAAATAGTAGCCCCGGCCTTTAGGCCGGGGTTGGAAAAGTAATTAACATTGGCTTTAGCCAAAATAATAGGAATTGATGGTTTAGTAAATTTATTTCAACGCCAATTCGAAAATAAGATAAAATAATGCCTTCAAATAATCGTCCATATGCACTTTCAATTGCCGGTTTCGATCCATCGGCAGGGGCAGGTGTATTGGCTGATATAAAGACATTCGAAAGTAACGGGGTATATGGTTTTGGGGTAATATCAGCCTTGACCTGGCAAAATGACTGTGAATTTGATAAGGTAGAATGGGTGGCCATTGATAAAATTATCAGTCAGATTGAGGTATTATTAAGGCGGTTTGAGATAAAATTCATTAAGATTGGACTGATTGAAAGTTTTGAAGTTTTGTCAAAACTGGTTAACTACCTGCATGAAAGGCTGGATGCGCCAATAATAGTTTTTGACCCAATCTTAAAAGCAAGTGCAGGATTTGTTTTTCATAATGAAGGGGATAATGGGCTTATGGAAGTTCTAAAGAAGGCACATTGTATTACTCCAAATTTGCCTGAAGCCCAGAAGCTTTTTGGTGTAGATGATTTGAATACAACATTGGAAGAATTGAGTGAGTTTGTAAACATTTACCTAAAAGGTGGGCATAGCGAGGACAATAATGTACTTGACCTCCTCTATACCTCCGACCATACTTATGCATTTACCAATGACCGCATACCCAATGGTGAAAAACATGGTAGTGGCTGTGTATTATCAGCAGCCTTAACAGCCCAATTTGCCCTAGGCAATGATTTACCCACCGCCGCTGAGAATGCCAATAGCTATACATGGCAGTTTTTGGCTAGTACTGAAACATTATTAGGTTATCATAAATCATTTAATTAATGAAGCTGATAAGCAGATTACAATACATAACTACAAATGCCGCTCATGCTGAACAAGCATGTAAGGGTGGGGTAGATTGGATTCAGTTAAGGTTGAAAGGTGTTGATTATGCCGATTATAAAAAGGTAGCCCTTGAGGTGCAGGCTATTTGTAAAAAGTATAATGCCAAGCTGATTATCAATGATAATGTAGCCTTGGCAATGGATATCTATTCAGACGGGGTGCATTTGGGCAAAGAAGATATGTTTCCCGAAGATGCAAGGGGGCTATTGGGTGATGGGTTTATAATAGGTTGCACTGCCAATACCTATGATGAGGTTGCAGAATTAGCAGCAAAAGAGATTGATTATATAGGTTTAGGCCCTTATAGGTATACCACTACTAAAGCTAATTTGAAACCCATTCTAGGTCTGGATGGATATGCCAGAATATTAAATGACCTTAAAACAATTGGACTTAATGTGCCACCCATTGTTGGTATTGGTGGAGTTGAACATTCGGATGTGCCTGGCTTAATGGATACTGGCCTACATGGCCTTGCAATATCAGGAGCCATCTCAAATGCTGATGATGTAGTAGTTTCGGCAAGGCAATTTAAGGAATTGATAAACACTAGTATATAATTGAAACCGTATAGAGGAAAACCCCTAAAGGGCTTTTTTGAATTTTGAATTTTTATTTTTGAATTTATAAACCAAAGGACTTTTTTGACTTTAGACTTTTGACTTTAAAAAAGTGCGTTTTAACTTTTAACTTTTACTTTTTAACTTTTAAATAGTGCCCGACAAATTAATAATAGCAGGTAAGGAATTTTCATCACGGTTATTTACCGGAACAGGGAAATTTGGGAATCACAGATTAATGGAGCAGGCATTGTTGGCTTCAGGGAGTGAATTGGTAACGGTTGCTCTCAAAAGGATGAACCCTGATGGGGATGATGATGATATTTTGAATTTTTTGAATCATTCGCATATCAACCTGCTGCCCAATACTTCTGGTGTAAGAAATGCAGAAGAGGCAATATTTGCTGCTAGGATGGCACGTGAAGCTTTGCAGACCAACTGGTTGAAACTGGAAATTCACCCAGACCCTAAATACCTTATGCCCGACCCAATAGAAACATTGAAGGCGGCAGAGCAATTGGTGAAAGAAGGTTTTATAGTACTCCCTTATGTGCATGCTGACCCTGTTTTATGTAAAAGACTGGAAGAGGTAGGGGTAGCGGCAGTAATGCCGCTAGGCGCACCAATTGGTAGCAATATGGGCCTTAAAACCCTGGAGTTTTTAATGATTATTATAGAGCAAAGTAATGTACCTGTGATTGTAGATGCAGGGTTGGGCCTCCCTAGTCATGCAGCCGCAGCTATGGAAATAGGCGCTTCTGCTGTTTTGGTAAATACAGCCATAGCTGTTGCAGGTGATCCGGTAAATATTGCCCTTGCGTTTAAGATGGCTGTTGAGGCTGGCCGAATGGCTTATAATTCTGCACCTGGGGCTGTGAGAGCAAAGGCAGAAGCTTCAAGCCCATTGACT
>CANGSR010000212.1 GCA_947456055.1 Chitinophagaceae bacterium | reverse complement strand
AATATTTATCAGCCTGGCAATAATTGTGCTTTTAGCATTATTCCTACCCCTAATTAATTTGGCACAACACCCGTCAAACATCAAAGAAACCACCTACCATTATAGCCCCCGCTTCATGCGTTATAGTGTTCATGACGGCCTACCCAGTAATGTAATCAAACATATTTTTCAGGATAGCAGAGGCTTTCTTTGGATGGCTACCCCTGAGGGTTTAAGTTGCTTTGATGGTAAGAATTTCACTTCCTATAAGCCAACAGATTATGATGGAAAGATATTTACAAGCGACAATATTGAAAAAATACTAGAAGACAAATACCGCAATTTGATATTCAATACCAATAATGGTGTTTGCAAATTAGATTGGAAAACAAAAAATATCAAGGTAGTGTTATGCGACACAAACCGAAATATAAAGAATCGAATTTGTGATTTGCTGGTTGATAAATATTACAATATTTGGTTGTTAACCAATTCTGGTCTTGAGAAATATGATTCCACGTTTCACCTTGTCAAGACCTACGACTTGTCCTGGATAAAAAATAAAAAAGCCATTATCAGTACCAACTTGATATTCCAGGACAGGAAAAATAATATTTGGTATACATATAATGGACTCATCAACTATATTAATATAAACACCGGCAAAATAAATAATGCTATTGCAGGTTCAGACTACCCAATAGTAATAAATAAATACCCCGAATATATTGCTGAAGATTCCCTAGGTAATTTATGGTTCAATGCCAGGGATACCCTTTTCTGTTATGATATAAAAAACAAAAGCTTAAACCATTTCGTCAATATAGGACACACAATGCGTGAATTCAAAATCCTAAAGACAGGAGAAATTTGGATTAGTAGCTGGGGTAAAGGAACTTTTGTATTCAATATAATAAATAAGCAATTCCACCAAATAAGAAACATTGATTGTGACCAAAACTCGCCATCATCAAACCTTATTAATTATATATACGAAGATCATGAAGGATTGGTTTGGCTCGGATCTGACCATGGTTTAGATAAATGTACTAATACATACAACAACTTCTTTACTGTAGATCAATTCGGACTGAGTTATACTGAAAATGTTACCAACAAAGTAGTACTTAACAAACCTGAACTTTGTGGAGAAATGATTTTTATCCCTACAACATATGGACAATTTGCTTTTAACACTACAACTATGGAATTGATTAATTATCATAATAGCAAGCAATCCTACAGCCTTACTGATTATTATTGGGCCAATTTGAAATATGGAAATAATCAGGTTATAGCAACCCAATGGCCCGGTTTGTCAGTATTCGAAATAAATGAAAAGAGCCTTCGACCTCACCCCCTTAACATCAAAATACCTGCATACCTTGATACCATTCCAATTGTATCCCTCTACAGTGACACCAAAAATAACATCTGGTTTAGCTTGATAAATGATGGTGGTATAACTAAATGGAATACAAGCGACAATACATTTAATCACTTTAACCTACACGACACAGGAATTAACCATACCGACTTGAGACATTTTACAGCATGTGCCGAAGACGATAATGGAAATATATTTATGGGGTATGATAAGGGCGGTATTCAAGTTTATCACCCTGATAAGCAGCACTTCACAGGACTGCCTGTTCCCGGTTCCGATCAAATAAACAAAGATGTTTTCCATACATTGCTAAATGACCACCATGGTAATATGTGGATGACTACTTCTTCAGGATTAATAAAGTACTCACTTGCATCAAACACCTACCATCGGTATACAAAATATGACGGGCTACCTTCCACATTAATTAATGGTATGGCGATGGATAACCAGGGTAGATTATGGCTGGCAACTATGAATGGAATCTCTTGTTTTGATTTAAACAGGGAAATATTTACAAATTATAATCTTGAGCATGGAATACCAGAACAGAGCACCTTCCATGTATTATTTGACTCCACATCCAATCGTATGTATTTTACCACAGGATCAACACTCTGTTTTTTCAATCCCGACAATTTAACCTCAAATCCCAATACACTTCATCCAATAATTACCTCATTCAAGGTGAACGGTAAGGAGCGGGAATATATACCAAATACAATATATAGAATAAATAATGATGAAAACTCCTTTTCATTCACCTATGCCACTCCCAATTTCACAAACCCCCTAAATACACGTTATGCTTACCAGCTAACCGGGTATGACGATAAATGGGTGATTGCCGGTACACGACAATATACCAGTTACACTAATTTACCCGGTGGCAGTTATACATTCCGGTTAATGGCAAGCTCAGATGGGATCCATTGGAACCAGATGGATGAGCCTATCAATATTTATGTTGCTATTCCATTTACAAAAACCAAAGAATTTGTTGTTTTGATCACCTTTCTTATCCTGTGCTGTTCGCTTATAGTTGTATTCATTATTTATAGAACACGGATAAATCGGTTGATACTTACCCAGAAAATCCGTAGTAATATAGCCAGCGACCTGCATGATGATATTGGCTCATCATTAAGCAGCATTATGCTTATGGGAGAATTAGCCAGGCAACAACCGGGAAAAACTACACGGTATCTGGAAGAGATAACCCAAACAAGTGTAAGAACACTTGAAAACATGAATGATATCATATGGGCAGTAAACCCGTTAAATGATACTATGGAGGAGATGTCGGTTCGCATGAAAACCTTTGCTTTTTCATTATTAGAGAAAAAAGATATCGACCTCGATTTCGAAATGACCAATAACATGTATGAGTTGAAGCTAAAAATGGAAGACAGGAAGAACTTATACCTTATTTTTAAAGAAGCAATTCATAACGCCTTTAAATATGCAGGTTGTACCAATGTCAAGGTCGAATTCAACCGAACTGGTCATGAATTAACCATGACGATTAAAGATAATGGCACAGGATTTAATGTTTTAACCCCGTCATCGGGCAATGGACTTTACAATATGCGCAAACGTGCAGGACAGATAAATGGCCAATTACAAATAATTTCAGAACCTGGAAACGGTACAACAATTGTTTTAATAATAAAAACCACCCGTTTTGCGACTAAAAACTACCCGTTTTGGTAGTTGCAGATTCAATAATTCTTGAGGAAATTTGTAATTAATTTGTTATTATGGATATTAAAGTAGTGATTTTCGAAGATAATAGTGGATTGCGTGAAATGCTTTTTCAGATAATCAACTTTGCCCAGGGACTTGCCTGTACTGGTGCATATCCCAATGCTCTAGACCTAGATCATAAGATGAAAATATCTCAGCCTGATATCGTTTTAATGGATATAGATATGCCAGGCATCAGTGGCATTGAGGCTGTAAAGATAATAAAAGATAAATACCCCAATGTGAAAATACTAATGCAAACCATTTTCGAGAATAATGATAAAGTTTATGAATCTTTATGTGCTGGCGCTAGTGGCTACTTACTAAAAAACAACCTGGGAGAGAAAATAATAGAGGCTATAAAGGAGCTAAATGCCGGAGGAGCCCCAATGAGCCCACCAATAGCGAAAAAGATACTATTACGTTTTCAGGAACAAAATTCGATACAAATAAATGATGATGACCAGCTTAGCCAACGGGAAAAAGAAATTCTCGACCTACTTACCAAGGGCCTAAGTTATAAAATGATAGCCTCAAAAGTTTTTTTGAGTATTGATACTATAAAATTCCACATAAAGAACATTTATGAAAAATTGCACGTTCATTCAAGGAGTGAAGCAATCATGAAGGCGATACATGGCAATACAATAACACATACATAATAAATTTGATTTCCATTAACTACCGCCATTGAAAAATTCAGCACAAATCATTGATTTACAATGTATTTAAGATAATGGAGGTGATCCATCAGTGGGCTAAACTTACCTACAAAAATGAACATCAATTTTCATGTATAGACATTTTGGAGACAAAAAAGCCATTTTCAATATAAGTCAATGTCTTTATTTGTGCCATCCCCACCAATATGTGATTCAAATCTCTACGGCAACCCTATAGCTATAAAATTTTCTTTGACCACTAATTCATACTCCTAATAGACAGAAAAGTGCATAAGTGGCAAAATTGAATTTACAAAATGCTTTTTACATTTTACATGATTGTCAATGTATTGAATTAGAGTTCAATTATCCTTGGAATATACACTGGCCAATTATATATATCATATATAATCATAAAGAGCAGGCCCGACGGCCTGCTCTTTAAAATAGTCATAGGGATTTCAATTTTATCTTTCCACCACAAAATGAATTACATAATGTTCATCTGAAGAATGTAAATTGAGTAAATACCTGCCATTAGCCAATGAATTATTCAACTGCACCCTCTCTTCCAATTTACCATCAATTGATTTTGTTTGGCCCTTGTAAACTACCTGTCCTAACATATCAACTACCTCAAAATTAATGTCATTAGATGCCAGATTAGATGTACTACCGGTAATAGTGAACTCCCCATTATTTGGATTTGGCATTAATGCAATAGATGTAATAGTATGCATTGTATTATTTACCCCATCAGTTTTGGGATTTACAATAACCCTGGTAACTGACAATGATGTATTTAATTCATTTGTAACAGTATAAGTAATAGTAGCCCTACCCTCGCCTATTCCTGTAATAGCTCCATTTTCAGAATTTAATCCAACAATTCCGTCACAATCAGAGCATGTCCAATAACCGTTTTTAATGGGTTCATTCATTTCTGTATTTGCACCTACATTTAAGGTCAGAATATTAGAAGTGATATTACCCGGTGCAGCTACTGGCCCAACTGTAATAGCTTTGGATACAAAAGCACTACACCCAGCTGCATTTGTAACACGATAGGTCATTATTGCAATACCAACCGATACCCCGGTAACCACACCAGTTGTAGCACCTATGGTCGCCTTCGCCACATTACTACTGCTCCACACCCCACCTGTGGTGGTATTGGTCAATGTAATTGGTGCACCGCTTACTGACACTGAAAATGGGCCACCAATTAATGAAGCAACAGTTGGCAAGGCACTTACCGTCACCGTTTTAGTAGCCCTACATCCTTGTGGAGTTGTATAACTAATGATAGCTGATAAGTTGGCTACGGTAGCACCTGTTACCACACCTCCCGAGGTTACAGTGGCAATAGTAGATGATGGTGAAGCCCATGTTCCACCAGGTGTTGCATTGGCCAAAGTAATAGACTGGCTATAACATACATTTGATGGACCTGTAATAGGTGATAATGGATTGACTGTAACATTAAATGTAGCTGTACATCCACTTGCTAAAGCATAAGAAACAGTTGCCGCTCCTGCTGCCACCCCTGTTACATTTCCGTTGGTTGAGGCAAATGTGGCTATTCCTGTGGTACTGCTACTCCATGTTCCACCAGCTGAGGCATCAGTAAGTGTAATTACCTGACCCTGGCAAACCGATGTAACACCAACTATTGGACTTAAAGGTAGCACTGAAACGGTAAGAGTTGCTTTACATCCTGTACAGAAAGTATAAGTAATTGGCGCTGTCGCACTATTTGAAGCAATACCAGTAACCAAGCCTGTTGTACCTATTGTGGCAACAGTTACTGCTCCACTGCTCCAGGTTCCGGCAAGTGAATTGGTTAACGTCATTGTCTGACCCTGACAAACCCGGTTTGGACCTACAATTGCGGCTACCGGGTTTACATTTACAAGGGTTGAGGTTGTGCAACCTGTAGGCAATACGTATGAAATATTCACTAATCCAGGATTTAGTCCAGTTACGACACCTGATGTTCCAATCAAAGCAATACTACTATTAGCACTAGACCATGTACCACCAACTGCCGTATTGGTTAACGATGTAGTTAGGCCCTGGCATACACTAGTAGTGCCACCTATTGAAGGTAATGGGTTAACAGTTACATTAAATATAGCTTTACAACCTGAACCTAATGAATAAGTTACAGGAGCTACAAGATTACCTGCCAAACCAGTCAATATTCCATTCCCTGCAATTACATTGGCAACAGACGGAGATGAGGTACTCCAGGTACCACCAACAGTAGTGTTGCTCAATGTAATAGACTGTCCGACACAAACACTAGAAGGACCAGTAACGGGACTTAGTAGTTTCACAGTAAAGGGCGCTGTAGTAATACAGCCCGTAGGCATAACATATGAAATCAGTGATGTTCCGGCACCTATACCTGTAACCACACCATTGGTACCAATTGTGGCTACAGAACCTGATGCACTTAACCACCTGCCACCTGTTATAGAACTTACGAGGTTAGCAGTCTGACCAATGCATGTAGATAATGGACTTGCTCCCCCTAGAATATTACTGATTGAGCCTAGTGGATTAACAGTTATTGAATATGTTGCCCTACAACCGGCATTAAATGCATAAGAAATAGTTGCGGCTAATCCACCGGCAATACCTGTAACCACACCTGAAGAACTTATAGTAGCTGTGCCCGGTGCACTTGAGCTCCATGTACCACCGGAGGAAGGATTAGCCAATGTAATTGTTTGGCCAGTACAAACCCTGTTTGGACCCGTAATTGCTGGTGCTGCACCTACCACCAAGCTAGCAGTAACAACACAACCAGACGATAAAGTACTGGTAATGGTAGTAGTACCCGTAGCCGCAGCAGTAACAACACCTGTAGTAGAACCAATTCCTGCCACCGATGTACTACTGCTCATCCATGTACCAGTACCTCCACTATTTGTGAGTGTAGCTGAAGTTCCTGTACACAAATTCTTCGGACCAACTATAGCTGGGATTAAAACCGTAACACTTCCCTCTGTACCCCAACATCCTGATGCCGACATTGACCTGAAATAATAAGTACCTGATGCAGTAACCACCTGCGATAAAGAAGGTGAGGCTGTAGATGTTCCACCTGAAGTTGTACCCTGGAAATAGATAGTACCACCAGCACCACCACTTGCACTAATTGTTGTGCTTCCGCAGAATGTTCCACCACCAGTAACTGTAACCGTTGATGGTGTACCATTTATTGTCACAACGGTTGTTGACACACAACCTGAACCGAATGTATAGGTAATGATTGCATTTCCTGCTGAAACTCCGGAAACAATACCTGAAGTTGGTCCAACAGACGCTACAGCAGCGTTGCTGGTACTCCAGGTACCACCCACTGTAACATTTGACAAAAGTGTGGTAGAACCAACACATACATTTGGATAGCCTAGATTAGCACCTAAGGTAGAAACAGTAATACCAGAGGTCACATTGCAACCATTAGCTACTGCATATGCTATGACGACATTGCCTGGAGCAATACCAGTGACAACTCCTGTACCTGTTCCCACTGTCGCAACTGAAGTATTATTGCTCGACCACACACCACCTGGAATTGAATTAGTTAATGTTGTTGATGCATTTGTACATAAAGTAGTACTCCCTACATTAGGCAATAACGAAATTACACTCAAAGTATATGTCCTGGAACATCCCGAACTAAGTGTATAAGTAATAATACTTGTACCACCAGCCAGGCCACTAACGATACCCAGGTTGCAATTAATTGTAGCAACAGTACTATTAGAACTGCTCCATAAGCCACCGGCAACCGTGCTACCTAATGTGGCATTAGTACCCACACAAACCGATGCAGGACCTGTTATTGGTGAATTAGGAATTACATTTATTAATTTGGTTCCTATACAACCATTAATTGTTGTATAGGTAATTGTGACGGTACCGGCACCTACCCCACCCATTATGCCTGTAGTACTGATAGTTCCTATAGCTGTATTACTACTGCTCCATGAGCCACCTGTTGTCGTTTCACTTAAAGTAATTGTAGCATTCTGGCATACTGAGCTGGCTCCTGTAATTATGGCAGGCAAAGGATTAACAACAGCAGTAGTTGTGTATTTTGCAGTACAACCTGTACCGGTACCATTATTTATGGTTACAGTATAGGTACCTGATGCAGCTGTTGTTGCGGACGGCACGCTGGCATTGGCAGATGTTGGTGTGGTAATGGCAACAGGGCCTGACCATGTATATCCAGTAACATTAGTAGCACCTGTCACTGATAGATTTAATGTAAATCCGGCACAAATCGGACCATCATTATTGGCACTTACGATGGATGGATATGGATCAACAGTGGCATTAGTAATATAACTTGCTGTACAACCAGAACCACTACCATTATTAATTGTTACGGTATATACACCTGATGCAGAAGTTGTGGCAGCAGGTACACTGGCACTTGCTGATGTAGGTGCAGTTATTGAAACAGGACCACTCCATGAATATCCTGTAACATTTGATGCACCGGATACGGAAAGATGTAAGGTGGTTCCTTCGCAAATTGGACCGTCATTATTGGCACTAGCTATTGATGGTGCTGGGCTGACTGAAACCGTAACCGCTGCCCTATTACTGCAACCTAAAATATCTGTACCGACTACAGTATAGGTAGTATTTGCTACCGGCGATGCCGTAACATTATCACCAGTTGAAGATGACAAAGTAAATGATGGCATCCAGGTATATGTAGATGCACCGGTAGCTACCAGATTCGCTGATCCTCTTAAACATATAGCCTGGTTTGAACCAGCACTTACAGAGGGCAGAGCATTTACTGTTACCGTTGCAAATGCTCTTCCGCTACTTACTGAATAAGTAATAATAACTGTTCCTGCAGAAACGCCGTTTAATAATCCGGATGATGGGTT
>CANGSR010000211.1 GCA_947456055.1 Chitinophagaceae bacterium | reverse complement strand
CCTGTGCTACCATTAAATAATACTGTTCCACTCTGGGCATTGAATGGATTGGTAGAACCGGAACTAAATTGTGTCCAGTTACCACCTACACTTATCTGGTAATTGCCGCCAGTTACATCAAATATATTTGCCGTAGTAGTGCTACCAATGCTTACATTACCACCAACTACAAGAGGGCCATTAAGCGAGGTAACACCAGTAGTTGTAGAGCCATCACCTACGCTAAAGTTACCTGTAACAGTGGTAGTACCAGTAGTGAATGCCCTGGCGCCAGTGGTCCCGGTAATGGTAAGGTTGTTATAGGTACCTTGTGCCACCGTCATTGAAGTAGTAGTACTGTTATATATTACTGTACCACCCCATGTGGCAGCTGCAGGTATTGCAGCACCACCAGAAAATTGGGTTTGTAAGGTACCTGCAAACGATGCGGCTGAAGGAGTGCCTAACATCTGGAAGGTAGCCATATTAAGGTTACTTGCTGCAGCTGATTGAAGTGTTCCATTAACAGTTACCGTTTGACCGGCTGTAACTGTACCACCCGTATTTGAAATATTTAAGCCTTTAAATGTAGTTGCATTGGCGCCAGGGAATGATTGACTGCCAGATCCGTTAAATTCAACGGTTCCATTATTATGTGCAAATGTTGAGGTGCTGTTAGAGAAATTACCACCAACCTTTAATGTTCCAGATGGTGCTGTAATAGCACCTGTGGTAATCGTAAAATTATTTGCCACCTCGGCCGAATTTGAAAATCCGCCATTACCACCATTAAAAGTAAGATTGTTAAACTTGTTTGTACCAGTCATATTACCAGTCATTGCAAATCCACCAACCGAAGAACCTTTCATAAGCACTGTACTTGTACCGGAAGATAAAGTTCCATTATTAGTAAAATTACCACTACCTGTGCTACTGGAACCGATTGAAAGAGTTGTAGAGCCCAGGCTTACTGTGGCATTGGCATCAATGGTAAGGGAGCCATCCAGAGATGTATTGGCCCCAAATGTCAATGTCCCGGTGGCATTACTGTCTTCAATATCATAAAAATTCGGTAGTGCAGTACTACCTACTGCTGTTATTGATTGGGCACCAGAACCAACAAATTTTACCAATGCCGTTCTTGCATTCATTAATGCAACATTGGAAGAACAGAAGAATGAAAAATTACCACCTACGGCAATCTGGTAAGATGTGGTATTAGCATCTAGTGTGCTTGCCACTGCACCTGTCAGGGAGATATTGCCTGCCACCCTTATGTTACCCTGTAGGGATACATTACCCCCACCACCATTTGATAAATTGATAGTCAAGTCACCATTAATATTAGATGCATAAAGGTTTTTAGAGCCAGTAGTACCTGTAAATGTGACATTATTATAGGTAGCTGCAGGTATAAAGACATTACCAGCACCTGTGCCTACAACAGTTCCACCATAGGTTATACCTGCAGGAATGGATGGATTAGTTCCAAATGATGTTTGTAAAAAAGCAGAACTGGCAATAGATGTAGCAAAGGAACCACCACCTAATAATTGGGAAGCTGATAAGTCGAAAGTTGCATTTGCATTTAAAGTTAATGTATGATTTACTGTTGTGGCACTTGTTGAACTTGCTGTATAGGTATTGGCTGAACCATTACCTATGGTCAAATTATAAAAAGTATGGCCTGAAATAATGGCTTGTGCACTTGCACCATTATAAAAAATTGTACCTGTACTTGGCCCCGTTGTCCAGTCAATACCCGTTGTGAAAGCACCGGTCAGAGCCTCAGTTTGTAAGATACCATTGATACGCACCTGGGCACTGGAAAGACCTAGTAACCTATTTGTACCCATATCAAGCGTACCACCAGCCGGTACGGTTATTGTGCCGTTCATTGTAATATCCCCACCAGATACTGTATTGGTACCTGTGGTATTACTCATTGTAAGGTTTTGATATGTAATACCACCTACTGTTTGTCCGCCACTCGTAGAAGTATAAGTAAAAGTACCATTGGTGGTGAAATTTGTAGACCCCGGGGTAACTGTAAAATTCCCTGAGCAACTTATGTTACCGTTGAGTTTTACATTATTACTACCATGATTGGCTAAAGCAAGATTTGTAAACGTACCTACTTGCATTGTCTGTGCAGCTGATGTGGCATTATAATTTACTGTACCGCCCCAAGTTAAACCTGTAGGAATTGGTGCTGCATCACTAGATTGTGTAAACAAAGTGCCACTCAATGATGGTGTAAATGCTCCAGCCAAAACATTAGTACCCATATCTAATGAAGCTCCCGATACAATAGATAATGAAGTAGACACTGTCATACTATTACTCATTGTAGCTGAACCACCAGTGTTACTGATAGATAATGTTGCAATTTTGTTTGTAGTGCCAGGGGTAGTCTGATCGAGGAATAAAGAACCGATGGAACCTGTAGCACCTATTGTTAGATTTGAAGAAGCACCACCAGTTATGGAATTAGTGCCAGACATAGTTCCAACTGTGCCATTTAGATTCAGAGTGTTACTTCCAATAGACAGTTTACCTGCGGTAAATGTAAGCGCACCACTAACTGTAAGGCTACCACTTAAACTAAATCCTCCAGCATTATTAAGGGTAAGTTTGTTAAGACTAGCTCCAGAGATGGATTTACTACTACCTGTCATGGTGATACCACCAGAGCCAGTTTCGGAACCTGTACCGGTGATATTACCTCCAACCGATATTGTGTTGCCGCCATCAGTAATTGAAAATCCTGACCCTAGGTTAAGGCTACCTGCTATGGTCCAGCTACCGCTTTGGGTCATATTAGATTGAATATTCCAGGTATTGAGTGCATTAGTAAAATCACTGGCTGATGCTGGAGAGCCTGAACCATTTGAGGCAGTATTCCAGTTTGCAGGGGTATTCACGTCTGTAGTACCCTGCGAATACCAATTACCTACATAGGCATTTACGGTAAATGTTTTGGTGGCAACCTGGCAATTTAATGTATAAGTGATTACCGTAGTTCCAGCTGAAATGCCTTTTACTACCCCACCTGTACTTACAGTACCCACTGCTGTATTGCTACTGCTCCATACACCCCCTGCAGAAGTATTTGCCAATGTAGATGTAGAACCTACTGTAGCAGATGCTGTACCAGTTATTGCTGCAGGAGTAGTTATGGAAATTACATTAGAATTACCAGCCGCACCTGTTACAAAATTGGATGATGCTCCGCTTAATGAAAAATTATTTAATGTTGCACAATTACCATTTCCGCTATAATCTATTGTTTGTGGCTGACTAGTATTAGTGCCAGCGGCAGTACCTTCATCGAACCGGTAATAGGCTACCAGATTGGCATTTTGGCTCACATCTGTATTCATATTAGCCTGTATTTGTGCCTGAGTTTTTGATACATTCCAAAATCTCACATCATCAATAGAACCAGCAAATGGAAATACTGGGCTTGATGCTGTCCTTGCTCCAAAAATTAGATTCTCACTATTAGTAACACCTGAACCTACAGAATTATCTGTTCCTGCTGATACTCCGTTAACATACATGGTGGCTGTTGTTCCATCAAATGTGCACGCCACATGATACCAGGTACCCGCAACCAAGGTAGGACCACCTACAATATCAATGCTTAAATTTCTTGCTGTATATCTGAATTGGTTTGTTGTATTTATTAAAATAAGATAATCAATATTTGCGTTACCATTATCTTTGCTTATTAAACAATGAAAACTGCCATCAATTGTAGTTGGTTTAGTCCAAAACTCAATAGTAAAATTACCATTACTTAGACTCAAATTACTAGCATTTGGTATCACTACAAGGTCATTACTACCATCAAAAGATAAACCCGTAGTTGCTGATTTAACTGTTACAGTTGTCGTAACCCTACAGCCACCAGATAATGAATAGGATATTACACTTGAACCAGCGCCTACACCACTAACAAGACCGGCTGTACCAATAGTAGCAACACCGATAGTAGCAGATGACCACGTACCACTACTTAAAGGGTTGGCTAATTGTGTGGTAATTGTAGTTGAAAGTGTGGTACTACCTGTAATTGGCATAAAATAATTCATCTGGCTACACTCAAAAGTTCCTCTGTTACCTCCTGATAATACGACAGGGAACATTGTAAACTCACTTATGTATCCATCTAAGGAAGTAGACAAATCAGATCTTGAACCTAAATATAATGGCAGACTTGCATCACCATAGGCACTAGGTGCGGTAGCTGAACTTATATTATTAGTTCCTAAGTTATAAGCCACCATTTGGGTTGCATCTGCACCAAACGTCCATTGTGAAAAGCCTGTGCTTGCTGCAATACCTACAGTGAGTGAACGACTGTCATTTGATGAACCATTTCCCACTAAAAAAGTAGAATTATATGCATCAAATGGGTTCGGGATATTACTGTTAGTCCTACCACCGAAAGTAGAATATGTGGTATTTGAATTAACCTTACCAACCACACAGGTTGTAAACCCTGAACTAAATGCAGTATAAGAGGATGTGGCTAAATAAGTAGAGCCATTAAAATATACAGCAGGCAATCCATTTACCCTGTCAATTACGCCGGCGTTTACTATCCTTGGCTGAGAACCAGTAGCCCCCTGGCCCATATTGCGACCGTTACCACTCTGGTCATACCAAGTATCAATAAAGCCGTTAGAACTTCCAACAAAGGATTTCAAGACTGTTGTATCCAAATACCCATTGCCATCATAGCCAATGTCGGAAATTAGGTTATCTGAGCTACGCCTTACTTTAATCAAGTAACCTGAATAGCTGGTACTTAGCCTCCTAACCGAATAGGCATTAGCAGAATAGGCTGCACTTGTTAAACCTGCAAGATCAAGTGCATTTTGAGCAAATCCCGAAATACTAAAAAGTACAAACAGTAATACTAAAATGCTTTTCCTAAACGTTACTGTAGCAAAATGTTTAGAGGCTCCAAACAATTGGGTAACAATTGCAGCCTTAATGAATGATTGTTTCATAATAATTATAATGATTTAAAAAAGAAATTTCCCTTTAAATAAACCGTAATACCAAATATTATTAAGCCCCAGAAACTACTTGGACTACTACAACACCTATTAGTATTTTAACATTTTATTTATCGGAATGCAATTTTATAGAATAAATTTCAATTGTAAAAGGGGGGTAAAATTTCGCATAACAACCCAATAACACAATCGCATTAATAATCTAGGAAATATATTTAGCCATGTTTTTCAAATTTATAAAGTAGCGACCATTGAAACATAAATAATAAATAGATTTGTAGAAGATTGGCCATATTTTAGACTTAAACAAAAACCATTGCGAATTATATTTATATTATATATAAAATATTTTTATATATAACTAATAATTCACATTCATCAATCACCTACTAAATTTAGTGATAGATATCTTAGTATAATTACCAAATACAAATTGCATTTCAATGGTTTACTTAGTACTTAAATCAATATTTGTATTTTCAATGTTAACACTCAACCCCCTAATATTAGTGACATTTTTTTGTGGAATGCTAGTATCATCGTATTATATAATAAACACTTATTGTATATAAAGACCACTTCGCATCAACATTTAAAACATTTACATATTTTAATATTGGTATAATTACCATTACTGATTCTGCCAGACCAAATACATGTAAGTGAAATTTCAATGCATTTTAACTCTTACATTTTTTGTGAAAAGCAAAAATAAAACGATCACATTGAAACTTTTTTCAACCTTAACTATCTATTAATTTCATATATGGCATTTAAAGGGTTTTTGCGCTCATTTTAGAATGTAAAAACCAAATTAAATGGACCAAATAAGCTTACAACATTGTGAGGTAGTTTTTAGGGGTAATTTTAAAATCCAATTTGAAATATTAACCAACATTATTACTTTACAGGCTTATACAAAACCACCTGGTAAATAAATGAAAAAATACGTTCTCATTCCACTAATGCTGTGTGCAGGATTCACAGCGATGGCCAAAAACAAAAAAGGCGACACTCCTACTCCCCCGGCAACACCAGCTAAAAGTGCTGATAGTAGTTCATCAAAAAAAGGCCCTAAAGCCTATGACAAGGTGATAACTGATAAAGCCGTTACCAAAAAAGGCTTGTTCCTGGTTCATAAAGTAGATGACAAATGGTATTTCGAAATACCTGACTCCATACTAAACCGGGAAATGATGATGACTACCAGGTTTAGCAAAACTGCAGGTGGTGGCGGATTCTATGCCGGTGAGGAAGAAAATGAGCAAACCCTGATATGGGAAAAAGGACCAGACAAAAACATTTTTTTGAGAGTCGTAACCTTAATTAGTCTTGCCGACTCTACTAATGATATCTACAAAGCGGTTACAAATAGTAACCTCAACCCTATAGCCTATGCATTTGAAATCAAAGCTTTCGGCAAGGATTCAAGTTCGGTGGTTATTGATGTTACCGATTTCTTTAAGGGTGATAACCAACCTATAGGTGTAGGCCCGTTGCGTAAAAAAATCTATAATCTATCAGGACAGGTTAATGACCGCAGCTATATCCAGGGTATTAACACCTACCCTATTAATACAGAGGTAAGGGTGGTAAGGACATATAATTCAACCCCATCTTTCAACCCAGGCCCAAGTGGTCCAAGCCCATTCCCTTCAGTAACGCTACCTGCGGCCTACACTGCCGGTACTGTAACATTGGAAATGAATAACTCATTCATTTTACTACCAAAAATACCCATGCAGAAACGCCTGTATGATGACAGGGTTGGCTTTTTCAGGGATGATTATACAATATTTGGCGATAACCAACAAAAAACTGAATTACAACAATTCATTACCCGCTGGAGGCTGGAGCCGAAGGATGCGGATATAGAAAAATGGAAAAAAGGAGAATTAGTTGAGCCCAAGAAGCCAATTGTTTATTATATAGACCCAGCAACACCTAAAAAATGGAGACCCTACCTGATACAGGGTATCAACGACTGGCAAAAAGCCTTTGAAAAGGCCGGTTTCAAGAATGCCATTATGGGTAAAGAGTGGCCTGAAAATGATTCCACAATGCACCTTGAAGATGCACGCTTCTCAGTGTTAAGGTACCTGCCATCTGATATTGAGAATGCTTATGGACCTAATGTACATGACCCTCGTAGTGGCGAAATCATTGAAAGCCACATAGGTTGGTTTCATAATGTAATGAAATTATTACACGACTGGTATATGATACAGGCCGCAGCAACCGACCCAAGGGCCAGGAAAATGGAGTTTGACCCTGAATTGATGGGCCAGTTGATCCGTTTTGTATCATCGCACGAGGTGGGCCACACACTTGGCCTTCGCCACAACATGGGTAGCAGTAGCCGCACACCGGTAGAAAACCTGCGCAATAAAGCATGGGTAGAGGCTAATGGCCATACAGCGTCTATTATGGATTATGCACGTTTCAACTACGTAGCACAACCTGAAGATAAGATAGGCGATGCAGGCATGTTCCCCAGGATAGGTGACTATGACAAATGGGCTATCCAGTGGGGTTACAAATCAAGTTTTGCTAAAAATGAAGAAGAAGATAAGAAAATAGTGAATAAATGGATTATTGATAGCCTAAAGGCTAATCCACGCCTGTGGTTTGGTACCGAGTCAAACCCTACTGACCCGCATTCACAAACTGAAGACCTTGGCGATAACTCAATGAAAGCCAGTGAATATGGTATCAAAAACCTGAAACGTATAATAACAGGCCTGCCTGAGTGGACAAAAGAAGAAGCTGACAAGTACGAAAACCTAAGGGATATGTACACCCAATTAATTATACAGTTCAACAGGTATATGAACCATGTAATTAAAAATGTGGGTGGTGTGTATGAAACACCTAAGAGTATTGAGCAAGTAGGAGAAGATGTATATGCACCCACCCCACGTGCTATACAGGAAGAGGCTATTTCCTTCCTACACAAGCAGTTGTTCGAGACACCAACGTGGTTACAGGATAATAATATCCTCAACAAAATAAACAATCCGGTAAGCAGCGAAATGGTAAGCAATATGCAGGTAAATGTATTAAACAACCTATTATCGGCCCAGCGCTTGAACAGGCTCGCTCTTGGTGCTGTGCGCTATGGCGATAAGAATGTTTATCCATTAGATAATATGATGGAGGATGTTAAAAAAGGCATCTGGATCGAATTGAGTAGTAAAAAAGCAATAGATGGTAACAGACGTAACCTGCAAAAGGCGTATGTAGAGGCTTTGATTAACTTAATCAATCCTACATCATCTCCTTTTGGCCCTAGCACAAAGAATACCGATGTGGTATCTGAAGCAAGAGCACAGCTTAATTCATTAAAATCAACAGTTGATGCAGCAATAGCTGGCACTAGTGATAAAATGAGTAAGTACCATCTTCAGGATGTTTCTTACAGGATTAAAAAAGCCCTTGACCCTAAGGGATAGAAATATTAATTTGCCCAAGAAATAACAATGCCCGGATGTAAGTCCGGGCATTGTTATTTATAATGGTTAATGGATTTTTCCAAAATCTAATCACTTTGACCCTTACCCGGTTTCAAGGAAAGCTATATTTGATCTGTAACCGCCCTAGCAAGTGCATCTATACCAATTCACTATTGATAACTAGCTTTGCTTTTGGGCATAGTTATTGGGCAATAGGTCATTGATTTTGTTGATGGGATATGAAGGGAGTATAGTTAATATT
>CANGSR010000210.1 GCA_947456055.1 Chitinophagaceae bacterium | reverse complement strand
TGTTAGACCAAAACATACACAAGAAACCCAATATACTTTTAGGCTAAAGATTGTTCACAGATTTACTAACAAAGACAATCTACCAAACATAATGGACATCATAAATGCAGTCCATAATAATTATCTTTGCCATTCTGGTAAGGGCATATAAATAACCGATTCATCTATATGCAGCCTAATCATTAAAAATCCATTAAGGCATTGAAACAAATTATCCAGTCATTCAAAACAGGTGAAACAATATTGGAAGATGTTCCGGCCCCTGTTGTAAAAAGAGGTTGCGTACTGATTAAAACCACAAGAACCCTGGTATCTATTGGTACCGAGCGCATGCTGGTGGAATTTGGCAAGGCGAACATGGTTCAAAAAGCCATGCAACAACCAGATAGGGTGAAGCAGGTACTCGCCAAAATAAAGACTGATGGATTAAAACCTACCCTCCAGGCCGTTTTTAATAAATTAGGTCAGCCCTTGCCATTGGGTTATTGCAATGTAGGCAAGGTAATAGCAGTTGGTGAGGGTGTTAGCGATTTCTCCATTGGCGACCGTGTAGCATCTAATGGCCAACATGCAGAATTTGTATGCATCCCCAAAAACCTGGTTGCTCATATTCCTGATAATGTAACTGATGAGGAAGCAGCATTTACTGTAATTGGCTCTATTGGCCTACAGGGACTACGCTTATGCAATCCCCAACTAGGGGAAACAATTGTGGTGGTGGGTATGGGACTTATCGGTTTGATCACAGCCGAACTGTTGGTAGCTAATGGTTGCCGGGTAATAGGTATTGACCTTGACCCCAACAAAATAGCCATTGCCAAAAAGAAAGGTATCATTGGCATTAATCCTAGGGATGGGGTTGATGTAGTTAAATATATAACCGATGCCACCGACAATATTGGTGCTGATGGGGTAATAATTACTGCCTCGGCAAAGACCGATGAAATAATTGCCCAGGCAGCTAAAATGAGCCGCAAAAGGGGACGCATTATTTTAGTAGGTGTTATAGGGCTAAATATCAGTAGGGCCGATTTCTATGAAAAGGAACTCACCTTCCAGGTATCATGCTCCTATGGTCCTGGGCGCTATGACGACACCTATGAAAAAGGCGGCATAGACTACCCTCTCCCGTTTGTAAGGTGGACAGAGCAAAGAAACTTTAAGTCGATACTCCAAACAATATCTACAGGTAAATTGGATGTGGCATCGCTGATTACTGAGCGAATAAAGCTGTCTGAATTTGCACAGATCTATTCCAATATCAGCAACCAGCATTCCATAGCATCTATTATTGAGTATCCCGAAGACAGTAACCCTGCTGATACTATAAAAGTTGTAGATGGAAGTTTCAGTGCTGGTAAAGGTGGAATAGGAATTATAGGTGCTGGCAACTTCACCAGCATGACTATGCTACCTGTTCTTGGTGAAATCAAGGCTCCGCTTTACTCCATAGCAAGTGCTGCGGGTGTTACCGGAACTTCATTGGCAAAAAAATACAATATAGGCAAAAGCACAACCGACTATAAAAGTATGCTTGCAGATGCCGCCATTGATCTGATAATTATTACTACCCGCCACAATGAGCATGCCAATATGGTAGTAGAAAGCCTGAAAGCAGACAAGCATGTATTTGTAGAAAAACCACTTGCCCTGAATAAAGAAGACCTGAACAGGATTTTGGAAGTATACAATGGCAGCAAAACTCTTACAGTTGGTTTCAACCGTAGGTTCTCACCGCATATGCAAAAGGTGAAACAACTCATAGGTAATGTACCCATGAATGTGATAGCCACCATGAATGCAGGTAATATTCCAGCTAATGTTTGGGTACACGATATGAAGGTTGGTGGTGGCCGAATAGTAGGCGAAGCCTGCCACTACATGGACTTGATAACCTACCTAACAGGCAGTAAAATAAAATCTGTATGTATGAATGCTATGGGGGTAAACCCACAAGTAAACACCGACAATGCATCAATACTATTGCAATACGAAAATGGCAGTACAGGGGTGATTAATTATTTCGCCAATGGCTCTAAATCTTATTCCAAAGAACGTATTGAGGTATATGCACAGGAAAAAACCATTATTACCGATAACTTCAGACTTACAGAGGGTTATGGAACAAAAGGATTTACCAAGCTCAAAACCAATGTTGACAAGGGTCATGCCGCCCAATTCAAATTATTGGTGGATAGGGTTAAAACTGGCGGGGCATCATTAATACCAATAGACGAAATAGTAAATACCACCCTCGCCAGCTTTGCAGCAATAGAGAGCCTGGTAAAAAAAGAGTGGGTGAATATTTAATTGCCGATTGGTAAACAAAAATATTGAAGTGGAGCTAAAGAAGATTTCACAGCCGGTGTAAGGATATGTCTTTATACTATCTACTTTATACTTTTTGACTTTTTAATTTTAACTTTTGACTTTAAAAAAAATGCTAATAGACGTAATAGCCGGTGCAAGGCCCAATTTCATTAAGATAGCACCAATTATCGAAGCCATTGAGCACCAGCGCAAGGCAGGTACTGACATCAGTTACAGACTGGTGCATACCGGCCAGCATTACGACAAAAAGATGAGTGGCGATTTCTTCACCCAACTAAATATCCCGGCACCAAATGTAAATCTGGAAGTAGGTTCGGGCACACAGGCCGAACAGACTGGCAAGATAATGGTGGGTTATGAAGCCTTACTTATGAAGGAGCCTTGCGATTTATGCATTGTGGTGGGTGATGTTACATCAACAATGGCTTGCAGCATAGCGGCAAAAAAAACAAACAATATCAAAGTAGCCCATGTGGAGGGCGGCATCCGTTCAGGGGACTGGACAATGCCTGAAGAAATAAACCGCCTGGTTACCGATTCTATCACAGATTACTTTTTCACAACATCACAGGTGGCCAATAATAACCTGACAAAATCAGGTGTTGACCAAAGCAAGATTTTCTTTGTGGGCAATACCATGATTGATACCCTTTACAAACAAATGCCTCATTTCATTCAGCCTGCATTCTGGGATACCTACAATCTACAGAATAATGCCTATATTATCATGACCCTTCACCGGCCGGCCAATGTAGATGATGCAGGCAAGCTAAAAGAACTGGTGGAGGAAATTATTAACTCATCAAATAATTTGCCTGTTATTTTTCCTGTTCACCCACGAACCGCTAAAATATTGGCAACCACAGGTATCATTGCACCAAACCTGCATCTGATAGAACCTCTGAGCTATCTGGAGTTTAACTATATGGTAAAGAATGCAAAGGTTGTAATTACTGACTCTGGTGGAATTACTGAAGAAGCCACTGTAATGGGTATACCCTGCATGACCCTGCGTGACACCACCGAAAGACCCGAAACCTGCACCCTTGGCACTAATGAACTCTTAGGTACTGACCCTCGGAATATTGCACCTGCTTTCAGGAAATTATTTGCAGGTGACTGGAAAAGAGGCGAAATACCCCCACTTTGGGATGGCCATACTGCCGAGCGCATAGTGAAACATATTGTGCAAATTTTCGGGTTGGGCTAGTTGCAGAATTTCCTTAGAATACACTTAATAATGTTAAATAAAAATATCATACAATTGGAATCTAGTATTTTTTTATGTTGCGCAAAAAATCGGTGTGAAACGACCAATGGATCTTAGAATTATTAAGATAAACTGTCTGGCAGGTAATTATTATTTGAGTTTTTTTTGGTGCCGTAGGTGCCAATGGCTTTGTAGAAGTAATTGATTTAATTGGTAACCTGCCCTGTGGGGGCAGCGCAATTCGACGATTGAAAAACGGAAAAAAATCGTCTACTTGTAGAAATTATTTCCACATTTACATATAATATCACCAAAAAGAAAAGACACAAAAAAATATTGAAAATATTATATTTGCTATCAACAACCCACTTCTCCAGAATCCCATCTAAAACCCATTATTCAGATAGGAATTTCACTTAAAAAGTATGACAGAAAAGCCCACTTCGGCAATTGAGTCGCTAATAAATTCTCTGCTCCTGCTTGGGGAGCGGATTATAGAATTATCTTCCTACCATGTTATTTCCAGGATATGGGAAAGTTCAATGGCTCCTGTAGACTTGGAAAATATAGACTATTCCGGCTGGAAATGTTCTGATCAGATTGACTTCGATATTATTAACCAGTTCAATGACCAATTGGCCAATGCCTTTAAAACTGGGCAAGCTTGTTCGTTAAACTATACAAATGCTTCTGACAATTATTCTATAAACATTATCACATGCCACCCTGACAAGGATTTCTTGTTAATTGTGGTAAATAAAGTTTCAGCCCCGCAGGTAAACTTTAGCAATGAAACACCCTGGAATGAAATTTTAGATACAGCAGGTGATGGCACCTGGGATTGGGATATAGAAAGCGGTAAAATTACCTTGTCACCCAGGTGGCTTACTAAATTTGGCTACCAGGAGGGTGAAATTACAGATTTCAAAAATTGGCTATCAAAAGTCCACCCCTCCGATTTACCCCTAGCATTAAATACTATTAATGATTATTTGGACGGCAGCATCAATACTTATGAAGCCGAAATACGTTTTGCATTAAAAAGTGGCGAATATATCTGGATTCTCAGCCGTGGACTTATAACCCAAAAATCGGAAGATGGAAAACCTCTGAGATTTGTAGGTACCCATGTAGATGTTAATGACAAATGGCTTCACCAGGAAAAATACCAGGACACCGTAAGACTACTATCGAAATTGCTTAATAGCCTGAATAGTGGTATCCTGGTGACTGATGAAAACCGTAATATCATATATGCCAACCAGGCATATTGCGATATCTACAAACTAAAAAAATCACCCGAAGAAGTTATAGGCTCCAACCTAAGCGAGGGCATTCAAAATAGAAAACTCATCTATAAAAACTCAGAGTATTTTGTAGAACGCACTGAGGAGCTTTTCCATCTTAGAGAGCAATGCCTTGATGAGGAATGGGAACTGGTAGATGGCAGGGTCATCAGCCGTGACTACCTACCATTATCTCTTGATGTGAATTTTAAAGGTGAAATCTGGAATTTAAAAGATATTACTGAGCACAAAAATGTAGAGAAACGCTTTGAAAAAATCAGGCTGTTTTATGAATGCATACTCAATAACATTTCAGCCGATGTTGTTGTCCTTGATGATAACTACCGCTTCCTTTTTGTAAGCCCGTACGCCATCAAAGATAAGGATGCCAGAGCTTGGATAATAGGTAAAACTGATGAAGAATACCTGACCAACCGAAACAAGCCAATATCATTGGCTACCAGGCGTAAGGAGATGTACCAAACCGCAGCCAAAGAACGTGAAGCCATTGAGTGGATAGAGAAAACAGACCAGGCCGATGGCACTATAAAACACTGTGTGCGCCGTATTTATCCCGTTATAAATGATAAGGGCACAGTAGATATGTTTATAGGCTATGGCGTGAATATCACCAACCTAATACGTGCTCAGGAGGAATTAAAATCGAGCATGGATTCCTTCGAAAATGCCTTTCATTATTCAGGCATTGGTATGGCTTTAATAGGTCTTGAGGGTAATTGGCTGGATGTTAATACTGTTCTGTGTCAGCTATTAGGTTACACAAAAGACGAGCTATTAAACCTGCATTATATTGATATTACCTACCCCGAGGATGATGATATTGACCGGGATTTAGTGATCAAATTAATTAAGCAGGAAATCTCAACCTATTCTATTGAAAAAAGATTCCTTACTAAAGACCACAAAATAATTCTTGTATCATTAACTGTTTCAGTAGTTTGGAACAAAGACGATTCACCTAAATTCTTTATTGCTCAGGTGGTTGACATCACCAAGCGTAAGGAACTTGAAAATGAACTGAACCGCAAGAATGCAGTGCTTGAGGCAACCAAAACAAGCCTGATGAATAAAATAAACCAACTTGAAGAGTTAAGCCATATTATAGCCCACAACCTGCGTGGCCCTGCCAATAATATCAAGTTGCTTTCAGGCTCATTAATGAGCAATATAGCAGGTGAGCATACTGAAGGCGATGATGTAGCTAGTAATGTGTTCACCAATGAAGAGATAGCCACCCTAATTCAGGAAGGTACAGAGGCATTAATGAATAGCCTCGACACCCTCATGGAGATTACACAAATAAAGCTGAATAAGGATATACCATTTAATGATTGCAATATGGCCGGGGTAATAAAAGAGGTAGTAACTCAAATGCACTCCACCATCTACGAATTACATGCAAAAATTGAACAAGACCTTCAAGTAGCTACCATCAAATACCCTAAAGCCTACCTTGAAAATATCCTTTATAATTTCATCAGCAATTCATTAAAGTACTGCAAACCCGGCATACCACCAGAAATCAAAATTACTACAAAGCTGGTGGAGGATAAGGTTCAGATTAGCGTAAAGGACAATGGCCTGGGTATAGACCTTGACTTATATGGCGATCGAATTTTCAAACTCAACCAGGTTTTCCACGAGGGCTATGACAGTAAGGGTGTAGGATTATATCTTACCAAAACTCAAATAGAATCCCTGGGTGGCGAGGTGGAAGTGCATAGTAAAGTAAATGAGGGCTCTGAATTTATTGTAACTTTATAAATTTTACAATCAAGCCGTGGACATAAAAAAAATTGCAAACCTCATATCTAATATGGGCTGGCGCTATATCAGCTTCAGAGCCAGGCATGAGGTATTGAAACGTAGTGGAATGCTGGTGAAGAAATTCCCTACTGCCCCACCCTTCAAAGAATATATTACCCTGGAACAATGGAAAAAACAAGATGTAAAGTTCTTTTTCCAATCTAAGAGCGACCTACAATTTCCTAAAACCCCTACTCCTGAACTTGAGGTTACTTACAACCAAATAAAAAATGGAGAGTTATTAATGTTCAATAGTATCCTTACCAAGCTGGGTAAGGAATACGATTGGATTACTAACCCTGATTCCGGTTTCAAGTACGATATCAATAAGCATTGGACACAAATACCCGATTTTTCAAAAGAGGCTGGCGATATTAAGTTCGTTTGGGAAAAATCCAGGTTTTCTTATTTATATGATATCATCAGGTATGATTACCATTTTGATAAAGATTGTGCTGCACTTGTCTTTGGAGATATAATATCATGGATAGATGCCAACCCAATAAACCAGGGTCCCAATTACCGCTGTAGTCAGGAAATGTCGTTGAGGATATTGAATTGGGTATTTGCCCTTTTCTATTACAGGGATAGTGAGCTATTAACTGCTGATTTATTCAGCAAGATTCAGCATGTTATCTATTGGCACCTGCACCACATATACAAAAATATCAACTTTTCGAGAATAGCTGTACGCAATAACCATGCTATCACCGAAACCATGACCCTCTACCTGGGCGGACTATTTTTCCCACAAATGCCGGGGAGCGCACAGTGGCGGAAGAATGGCAAAAAATGGTTTGAACAGGAAATAGCCTATCAGATTTATGAAGATGGCACTTTCCTCCAATTTTCCATGAATTACCACCGAATAGTGGTTCAATTGCTTACATGGGGAATAACAATCAGCGAAAAGAATGGCGACAACTTTTCACAAATAGTTTATGACCGTGCATGGAGTACAGTAAATTTCTTAAGGGTATGTATGATTGATGCAAATGGCTACTTACCCAATTACGGGGCTAATGACGGGGCTCTGTTCTTCAAATTAAGCAGTACGCACTACCGCGATTTCCGCCCTCAGGTTATGGCCCTGGCCTCCTTGTTGAACACTTACCCTGGCATCAATAAGGTATTTGAGGATATTGACTGGTACGGATGTTATCCGAGGCATAAACAAAATTTGAACGCAGCTAATGGAATGTTTAAATTCCCGCTTGGAGGTTACTACATAATAAGGCAACCCGATACCCTTACCTTCATAAAATGTGGTGGCTATAAAGACCGCCCGTCGCAGGCAGATAACCTGCATGTAGATATTTGGTACAAGGGCGAGAATTTGCTACTTGATGCAGGTAGTTACAAATACAATACCGATGACAAAACCATGCGCTATTTTAGTGGTACTGCAAGCCACAATACCATAATGCTTGATGATAAAGACCAGATGTTGAAAGGCGGACATTTCATCTGGTATTATTGGTCGCAACTGGTGAATGTAAAATTAGATTTGGTGGGTGATGATTTTGTATTTACCGGGGAGGTAAAGGTGTTTAGTTATATCAGCAAAGCTATCAGGCACAAAAGAACTATAAAGCATAACGTGAATTCGCAAGTATGGGAAATAACCGATGAAATAAGAAATCTTCCCAATGGTATGACCCTAAACCAACTATGGCATACACCTGAAAAACCAAAAAACCATATTGAGTTTGCTGCATTTGACGGCAATGACAATCCTCTTTCAGGACTGATCCGCCAGGGGTGGCAATCTTCGCTTTATGGAAGAAAAGAACCTACTCGTGAAGTAGTGTTTTCTACAAGTGATAATAAGATGATTACGTTTATTAAGATTGGGGAGTGATTTTGTTATGGATAATAGTCTTTTGTCTGAACCAAGCATTTAGGCTGATTATTCAAAATTAATAAATTATTTATATACATAAATAATTGATTAAGTAACACATAGGAATTGCGGGACTCCCCTCCTGTTTTTAGATGTTGATGGCCTCTGCCAAGAGGCTGTCAACTGGGGTGGTTGGGGTACGTTTAGCAAGAAATACGTATCTGGAAGC
>CANGSR010000209.1 GCA_947456055.1 Chitinophagaceae bacterium | reverse complement strand
GAAAGGTGGCGACCTCACCAAAGAAATTACAGAATCGGGCCTCAAGAAAATAGTGCAAGCTTGGGATGTGCATGACATTTTCCCTGAACCCGCTTTTGAGGAGAAGTTTTTGATTTATGTACCTTTATAGGAGGGGAGAATTAGTATTTGAACCAGCAGATTGTTGCCTATTGTTAATTTGTTCCTGAACTTCAATCTTGAATTGTTCATAACCTGCTTCAAGCTGGTCTCGTTTAGGAATACCTGATTTTCCATAATGGATATCCATAAACTCATTCAAACTTGTTAGGTTTATATTTTTACAGTCTGTTTTCATTTTGCAAAATTATAAATTTGAAATATCAAATACAAAATTATTGAACCTTGAGAAAACAATTTTCTGCTGGAAAAAAGCTTAATTAAAGAGACACAGCCCAATTTTCTTGAAGTGGCAATTCCCCCTTTGTGCTGTGGCTTTGTGCGTTAGGGAAGGGGGTTAGGGGGATGTCCTTTTAATAAATGTTTTATTATTCCAATGCAATAAATCGACCACATATTTATATTGTTTTATGAACCAACCAACCGTCATAGACACCTACCTTGCCACCCAACCCGATGATGTAAGGCAGGCACTAGAACACCTAAGGCAACTCATTAAATCCCTTGCCCCTGAAGCAGAAGAGGCAATCAATTATGGCATCCCTGCATTTATGCTCAATGGTATGCTTGTGGGTATAGCTGCCGCCAAAGGCCATTGTGGCTTTTACCCAGGTAGTGGCTCAATTGTAGAACAATATAAGGATGAGCTTACAGGCTACAGCACCTCCAAAGGCACCATACGGTTTACGCCTGAAAAACCCCTGCCCGATGAACTTGTAAAACGCATAGTAATCCAACGCATTGCTGAAAATGCTGCCAAGGGTAAAAAGGCTGGTAAGAAGAAGGCAGAGTAGGCACTATTTACCATAACATCAAAGTGCGCTGCTCCGATGGAGCAGTTTCCGTTTGGTATCATTTTTTTTCTACAAAGCCATTGGCACCTATGGCGCCAACGAACCTGAAAGATGCATTACCTATAAAACACAATATTTTCGTGCAACGAAAATTTGTAATGGCTATTTGTTTTCCAATATCAGCTTCTTCACAGCCACCTGCCCATCAAGGGTAATGATTTTACAGATATACATACCATTGGCGAGGCCGTTTACCCTGATTGAGGTGGTCTTTTCATTCAATGGGAATTCATTAATAACCCTGCCGGCCAGGTCGCATATCTGAACCATGGTACCAGACAATGGAATAGAACTGCATGTTATAGAAAATGCCCCTGAGGCGGGATTTGGGAACAAATTAAAGTTCAATAGATTACTACCCATAGGCGTTACGGTTAATGGTACCACAGTATCCCCACCAAAGCATGAATCGGAATGGTATTTTGCAATAAATAGTGCTTCTACATTGGATACATGTAGCAGGGTGTCGGAACCAAAAAACATATCTGAGCTAACAAAATCACCAGCAAGGTAAAAACCTCCATGTTTATTGGGTAGCAAAAACAACATATCATCGCCACCGCTATTGAGTGCCATGCTGGAAACATACCTTCCTGAATCGGTATACTCGGCAATAATACCAGGGTCGAAACAACCTGAAGGTACAGGAATAGAGCTATCGCCGAAGTTGAATACAGAAGTATATCTATAAGTGCCGCCAGTAACCCAGATATGATTACAATTGTCTATTGAGATATCCAGTCCATAATCATTCTGGGTATTGCCTGCACTATGGGCCCATGCTGGTGTACCAGAGGAATCGAACCTGCCAAAAAACCAGTCATTTAACCCCCTGCCCACCAGGGTATCATGACCTACAATAGCTATGGAATCCATGCCGCCAATCATGTATATATTTTCAAGCGGGTCAATTTTAATTTGGTTGGTTGTTATTTTTTTAGGCAGATTATGGGCCCAGATTGCATGCCCGCTGGTATCGGTTTTAATAAAGTAGGATATTGACTGTAGGTATCCTGTTCCACTAATTGAAGAATTAGTTATGGTGTACCCACCTGCATAAAACGTCCTGGAATAATAAGAGCCTGTGATATAAAGCTTTCCTGACTCAGAAACGGCAATTTGCCCAGGTACATCGTTTTGCTCCCCACCGAAGCTTTTTGCCCAAAGAGGATTACCATTTGTATCATATTTGGCAACAAAAACATCAAATGTATCGGCACCATGGCTGATATTGGTCAATGTACTGCTACCTATATTTACAGTAGGTAAATCATAGCCGCCCTGCACATAAATATGGTCAGATGCATCGATACACATTGAGCCAGCACCGAGGAAACCATTGGTAGGTACTACGTTTTTAGCCCACAATACCTGCCCACCAGGGCTATATTTTACCAGGTAATACATATTGTTGGTCAATGTATTAGAAAGCCTGAACGTATCGAAGCCACAAGAGGGATAATTGGAATAAATACCAAAGAGATAAATATTGCCACTATGGTCGGTAACTACGCCAAATGGCCAGTTATCGGCTAGCTGAGAACCCTTAGCCCATTTAAAATGACCTGTAGAGTCGGCTTTCACCAATATTTCCTGCTGTATAAGACCATGGTTAAATACAGTATCACTACCATAAACCATGTAATCACCAATACCCAATCCGGAAATAATATTGGTAAATCCTGTCACGATTACATTACCCGAATCATCGAGCCTTGCAGCCCAAGGGTCAACAGACAAGGTATTGGCTGGCACACTACTTATACCCCATTGCCAATGCCCCTGGGCGTAAGTGGTGGGATTGGATATTCCTAGCATTAATATCAGTAGTATCGGGAGACTTAACTTCTTCATATGTTTATAGTATTTGCAATTGATAAATATAAAATCAATATCGGAATTAACCTAATTATTCACGATGATCTTTTTCACCCCTACCTGCCCATCTGGGGCAATAATTTTACATAGGTAAAGCCCATTTGCCAGATTGGCCACCGATAAAGTATTCAGTTGCTTGTGTAGTAGACTCACATGCACAATCCTACCTGCCAAATCGCAAATCTCTACCCTTATAGCTGATTGGGGTATTTGCTCAAAGTAAATATTCAATTCGCCTAAGGTGGGATTGGGGTAAAGGGTGTAAGCAGGGGATTTATCTTTGGGATTCTTGATAGATAGAGTTGTTGCAAAAGTATCTTCCATATAGGGGCAGGTAGAATCGGTTCTGTAATAGGCTATAAATAATTCCTCCTGGGTTCCTATATGGAATAAAGCATCAACTCCAAAAACCATATCGACATTTACATAATCACCTATAAGGTAAAAGCCATTTCTCTTATTTTTTAATAATATTGCCTCATCATCTCCACCACTTGGCAGGGTGAGGCAGGATAAAAAATTACCTGAATCTGAATATTCTGCTACTACCATTTTGTCATAGCTACCAGCCGGGAATAAAATGGTACTGTCACCAAAACTAAAAGTGTAACTAAATAAATACGGACAAGCTTCAACCCACAAATGATTACAATTATCTAAGATAATACTTAAACTATTATCAGCTTGACTATTGCCTGCACTCCTGGACCATATATTATTGCCTGAGGAATCAAAACGGCCAATAAATACGTCACTATAACCCCTACTTATAAGGGTGTCTCCTCCACATATTATCGTTGAGTCAAAATGGCCACTCATATATAGATTATCATGTGAGTCGTTAATAATACTAAGTATGAATAAGCGTGGCAATTTATGAGCCCAAAGAACATTTCCACTTGTATCTGTTTTAAATAAAAAACCCAATACATCATTATGACCTGTTGATGTAATATTGGAATTAGTTAAGGTGTAACCACCTACTGTTAATGATCTTGAAACATAAATACCACTTAAATAAATATTACCTGTTTTAGAAACAGTTAAGCGACCGGTTGCATCTACATCAGTTCCTCCAAAACTTTTAGCCCATAGACTATGCCCATTAGAGTCGAATTTTGCCAGTACAATATCAAATGTATCACCCAAGTAGCTAGCATTGGTTAAAGTCGTGGTTCCTAATGTGAGCGTTCCTGAATCGAATTGGGTATACAGATATAAATATCCAGCTCTATCAATAGCCAATTGGCCGGTAGGTTGGTTAGAATTTATTGGAAATAAATTCCGAGCCCATAATACCTGACCATCTGGTGAATATTTAGTCAGGTAATACATATTATTTGTGGTAGTATTTCTTAGTAAAAAAGTATCGAATAAGCATGAGTCATTACCGGAATATATGCCAAACAAGTAGGAATTACCCGCATGATCAGTTACCATACTTATTGGGTGATTATTGGCTAAACCTGAACCTTTCGCCCATAAGAAATGACCACTAGAGTCAGACTTTATCACAATACACTGCTGTATGTGATCTCTGTTATATACTGTATCAGTGCCATAAACTATAAAATTATCATAGGCTCCGCCATAAATTATATTTGTATATTCTGCAACCAAAATATTGCCAGAATCATCTACATAACCTGTAGTCGGATCAGTAGAAAATGTAGTAGCTGGCACACTAGATCTACCCCACATCCAAAAACCCTGGGCAGAGGAGGTAGAAGTAAAAAGACTCAGTATAAATATTAGGGTGATAAACAGGCGATTGCTACTCATAGGTTTGAGGGATATTAGTCTAAACAAAAATAAGCAATTTTGCTATAGATGGTTGGGTTTTTTATTCTATGTAGGTTCGAAAAATTGGAAAATTTACCCCGGAGGCCTCACCCCGGCCCTCTCCAAAAGGAGAGGGTGTCATATCCTACCTTTCTTGATAGGATACGTGTTACAATTTCTTGTAAAAACAACAAGACCGCTCCATTATAGAGCGGTCCTGGTAAAATTGATATTAATAATTGCTTATTGGCCGAATGACTCAGCAAAATATTTATGGAAATAAGGGATGGTTTCTATTCCCTTGTAATAATTAAATACATCATACTTCTCGTTTGGTGAGTGGATATTATCGTTATCCAGTCCGAAACCAAGTAATACAGTCTTAAGTCCTAGTGTTTTTTCAAACAGGGCTACTATCGGAATGCTACCACCACCCCTTGTAGGGATTGGGTCTTTGCCGAAGGTAGTCTGTATAGCTTTTGCTGCAGCCTTGTAAGCAGGAGAATCGGTAGGTGTAACTACTGCCTCACCACCATGGTGTGCGCTTACCTTTACGGTTACATAATCGGGTGCAATGCTGTTGAAATGTTTGGTAAACAATTCAGTAATCTCATCTGAACCCTGGTTTGGAACAAGGCGCATAGAAATCTTAGCATTGGCCTTTGATGGCAATACGGTTTTAGCTCCTTCGCCTATATAGCCACTCCAGATACCATTTACCTCAAGGGTAGGACGGATACCTGTGCGCTCAAGGGTAGTATATCCTTTTTCGCCCCATATTTCTTTCACGCCCAGCTCTTCCTTATATTCTGTAAGGTCGAATGGTGCGCTATTGATAGCAGCACGCTCTGCATCAGTGAGCTCCTGAACCTTGTCGTAAAAACCTGGAATAGTAATGTGGTTATTCTCATCGTGCATAGAAGCAATCATCTTGCACAATATAGTAGCAGGATTGGCTACGGCACCACCATAAACCCCACTATGCAGGTCACGGTTAGGGCCGGTAACTTCTACTTCCATATAAGACAGACCACGAAGGCCACTCTCAATAGATGGGTGCTCCATGCTGATCATAGAAGTATCAGATACCAATACTACATCAGCTTTCAGGCGCTCCTTATTAGCCTCAAGGAAGATGCCCAGATTGTTTGAGCCTACTTCTTCCTCTCCTTCTATCATTATTTTCACATTACATGGCAATGAGTTGGTTTTAGCCATAACCTCAAGAGCCTTGATATGCATAAACATTTGTCCCTTATCATCGCATGCACCCCTTGCATAGATTTTACCGTCTTTGATCACCGGTTCGAACGGGCCGCTTGTCCACAGATTCAATGGGTCGGCAGGCTGAACGTCGTAGTGGCCATATACCAAAATGGTTGGTAAACTTGGGTCTACAATTTTCTGTCCAAATACTATAGGATGGCCGGCAGTAGGACATACCTCGGCACTGTCGCAACCAGCCTTCAGCATATGTTCTTTTACTGCCTCTGCGCAACGTGCCACATCTTCTTTATACTTGCTATCGGCACTTACTGATGGTATGCGCAACAGGTCGAGCAACTCATCAAGAAAACGGTCTTTATTATCGGATTGATATTCTTTCCAGGCTTGCATGAAGTTTTATTTAGGCTGCAAAAGTACAGAATTAGCACGAAAACGCTAATGATTAAAAGATAATAAAATTGCTCAAAGCCTTGGTAGACTTTGAGCAATTAAATCAATACATCTAATTACTACATCTATTGATAAAGCACATTAAAACTACCCTCGGTAACAATATAGGTGCTGGTAGAAAAATTGAATGTACCACCAACAGTGCTATCAGTTAAGGCCTGGATGGCTATTTTACCCGTTGTTGCTATTTCAGGTGAACTAAACACATTATAATCGAGCGCAAAAAAGGCCGAGTCGTTTTTTTGAGGTATGTTGTAGGTACCTCTATTCTTAAAATTGTTGATCCTGAATTCTATTGACCTTCCGGTACTGTCATAACCCGAGAATATTACATCATTCGTACCACCAATAGTGCTTTCGTAGCTGAACCATTGGGCAACCCATGGCACCCCATTAATTTTGGCACTCATACCACGTGCTATAACAGGGTCGGGAGTAGAGGTGGTGCTTTTCTTACATGCTGCAAATGCCAATAGAGTGAGGACAAACATTGCAGGAATTAAACGATTCTTCATCATAAAATATTTTTACAAAGATAATCATTAGCTACATTGATTGAATAACGCCCATCATATAGCGATGTTAATTAACATTTAGACACACCGCCATTCCGACTGGTAGAATCATTCATAAATTGGGCTATCCATTCCCTCGCCTCATCCTGGGAATAAAAGGAGAAATTGCGGTAACGGTAGTGCACATCAATTATCTCGGCTATGGCATCAGTTACCAGTGCTTTGTTTTCCCAGTTTACAATATGGTGCATTACCGTTTCAAGGCATCCTTTCTTATAGGCTATCTGGCCTATCACATGCACCAGGGTCCACCTTACCCGCCGGGTTTTGTCATATTGCAATTCATAGAGCAGGGGTAGTATATCCTCGGGGTGGGTGCGGCCACGCAGCTCTATTCCATGGCATATTTCCCTGCGTATTTCCTTATCTTCATGGTGCAGGTATCCCCGTGACCAATCTATAACCGGTGCCGGATTTTTCTCTCCCATCTTTTTCATGCTGCCTATCACTGCATTGCGCACCAAGTGGTGGGCATCAAACAACCCTGTATCGAAAAAATACCTTACTACCTCAAAGTCCTGCTTACCTATTTCGCCCGCAGCATTTACTACGGTTTGCCTTATTTTGGGTTCGGGATGGGTCAATAATGAATTGAGTAATTCCAATATCTGCTGCCGCAAATCAAGCCTTCCCTGGTATATTCTCCCAATAGCTATATATGCCGTCTTGCGGATATACGTATCCTCATCTGAGAAGTAAGTGATAAAAAAAGACTGCCCAGCCGTCTCCAAATCCCCTTCCAAGTCCCGGTGTATTTGTACCACCACCTTATCCCTGTCGGCCTTATCAAGGTCATAAAATGCCATGGGCGAAAATTACATTAATAGATTGTAAATCGGCCATGTGTTTTATTATTATGGAATAGATATATTAGGCTCGTGTTGGGCGTAGTCTCCTGACTACGTCCCGGAGGGAGCAAATCTCCCGATTTGCGAAATGGCAGTGTATATGTTCTATACGAAAAAGGAGTTTGGCGTAGTCTCCCGACTACGTCCTGGTGGAGGCAAATCCCCCGATTTGCGAAATGAATATTAAATAATCAAGCCAACACACTAGATTATTTATCCAATTGAATTATTTTCATTCTAAACTTTAGACATGAGTACAGGATACCAGATAGATGACCAGTTTGGAACTTATTTTCTCACACCAACAATTGTTGACTGGGTAGATGTATTAACCAGGAAGAATTACAAAGATATTATTATTCAATGCCTCGATTATTGCATTAAAAATAAGGGACTAGTCTTATATGGTTACGTTATTATGACCAATCATATGCACCTGATAGCTAGGTCTCAAAATGGCCAACTGTCAAGTACCATCAGAGACTTTAAAAAGTTCACGGCAGTAAATATCATTAATGCAATTACCAATGAACCTGAGAGTAGGAAAGCATGGATGTTGCACCGGTTTGAATGGAATGCCAAACGAAACGCAAGGAGTGCTGACAATCAATTTTGGAGGCACGAGAACCATCCTGAAAAAATATTTTCTAAAGACTTCTTCGACCAAAAGCTAAAATACATACATGATAATCCGGTAAGGGCTGGGTGGGTTGAACTACCTGAAGATTATATTTTTAGTAGTGCTAAAGCGTTGCTTAATAATATTCCCGGTCCGTTATTATTGAATGATTGGTATAGTTGATTTCGCAAGTCGGGAGACTTGCTGCCACCGGGACGTAGTCGGGAGACTACGCCCAACACCTTAGGTAACCTCAAATTATACCCTGTTCATTATTATTACATGATTGGCATAGCTGATTTCGCAAGTCGGGAGACTTGCTGCCTCCAGGACGTAGTCGGGAGACTACGCCCAACACG
>CANGSR010000208.1 GCA_947456055.1 Chitinophagaceae bacterium | reverse complement strand
TTCGTTTTTTATGGACAATGTTTGTTTTATTACTCCTTGCTTTTGGTTCACTTATTGTTGCCATTGAACATGGTATGGTGGGTTATATGCCCTCCCTTGCCGAATTAGAGAATCCCCAAAGTGCTATATCATCTGATGTTTATGCAGCAGATGGAGCATTATTAGGCAGGTATTACGTTCTAGACCGCTCCACCAGCAAGTTTTCAGAACTATCGCCCAATATCATCAATGCCCTGGTAGCTACCGAGGATATTCGTTTCTACGACCATGCAGGTATTGACCCTATAGCTACCATTGCTATACCTGTAGCATTGATGAAGCACAAAAAACGTGGTTCATCTACTATAACACAGCAGTTGGCCAAAAACCTGTTCCCAAGGCAAAACGAAGGCCTGTTTTCACTGCCCTTTGTTAAGCTCAAAGAGTGGGTATTAGCTGTGAAACTGGAGCGTAACCTTACCAAAAAGGAAATCATAACCTTATATCTGAATACAGTTCCATTTGGAGATAATGCCTATGGAATCAGGAATGCATCACTCACTTTTTATAATAAAACACCCGATAAGGTAAGTATAGATGAAGCTGCTGTGCTTATAGGAATGCTAAAAGGAAACACTATTTACAATCCCCGCAGCCATCCCAAAAAATCGTTGGCAAGGCGTAATGATGTTCTGGACCAGATGTATAAATATGGATACATCAGCAGCGACCAATTGGATTCATTCAAAATGAATGAAACACCACTCGATTACCATCGCATTGATTATCACGATGGTATAGCACCTTATTTCAGGCAGGTATTAGAGTCACAGGTAAAATCAGTTTTAAAGGATTTGCGCAAACCAGATGGCACACCCTATGATATCTATAAGGATGGTCTTAAGATAACTACCACCCTTGATGTGCGTATGCAACGATATGCCGAGGAGGCCATGCAGGAACATCTTACAGAACTGCAAAAGACCTTTATGGCACAGTCGGGTTACCGTGATGGAACTATATGGACAAAAGAAAAGTCTATTCAAAACATACTTAATAATGCCATTAAGTCTTCCGACAGGTACCAGTCATTAAAGACTATGGAGGGTATGACTGATGCAAAAATGATGGAGATAATGAAGACCCCCATTAAAATGAAAGTCTTTGCATGGAATAAGGGTCATACCAAAGATACAGTGATGAGCCCTATTGACTCCATTAAATACATGAAGCTCTTTCTGCAATCAGGCTTTATGGCTATGGACCCTTTTACTGGCGAAGTGAAGGCTTGGGTGGGCGGAATTGACCATAGTTTTTACCAGTACGACCACGTAAATATTAATACCAAGAGGCAGGTAGGTTCTACAATAAAGCCCATTTTGTACACTTTCGCTATTGAGAATGGGTTTTCTCCCTGTGGCATAGTTTCCACAGCACCACAATCATTTCCAGAGAAGGCAAACTATGATGCTGGTGGATCTGATGAGGGCAATATCCCAATGAAGATAGCCCTGGCCAAATCTGTAAATAATGCTGCCCTATACATTTTAAAGCAAATTGGAATCGAGCCTTTTGTCGATTTTGCACATAGGTGTGGTATTGTAAGCCGTATGGATAAATTCCCATCGGTAGCCCTCGGTGTTTCTGATATTTCCCTGTTCGAAATGATGGGTGCTTATAGTATGTTCCCAAGCGGAGGTATGCATACCAATCCATTCTTCCTGAGTAAAATTGAAGATAAGAATGGTATGATGGTAAAGAATTTCGCACCTGTCCAAAAGGAACTGATTAATGTGAACTCAGCCTTTAAAATGGTGAAGATGATGAGGGGTGTGGTAGATATCGGTACCGGTGCGCGTCTTCGCCGCCTATACAGTATCAAGAATGATGTGGCTGGAAAAACCGGTACTACCAATGGCCAGGCAGATGCATGGTTTATAGGCTATTGCCCGCAACTATTAGCGGGCGCATGGGTAGGTTGCGACGACCGTGAATTCAGGTTCAGGAGTGAGGCATTAGGACAGGGAGCTGCGGCAGCCTTACCTATATGGGCCTACTTTATGAGAAGGGTTTATGCCGATAAAACATTAAAAATAGACCAGACAGCCACATTCAAACAGCCTGAAGGCTTTGATGATTGCGAAGGTGCCGACCCTACTAGCCTCGACAGGGCAGGAAATGAAAAAGGAACTAAAGCAGGTATTAAAGGTACATCTGAACCTATTGAGCATATTGAGAAGACTGATAATGCTGAGTATCAGTAGTTTAGTAGAAAGTAGAAAGTAGAAAGACAGATTTTGTAGAAAGAATTTTTCGAATTTTCGCATAACGAAAATAAACTGCTTTGCAGGAAATGCATATTTTAATTTCGTTGGCTCCGCCGCAGTGAAGCCAACGGCTTTTGTAGTAGTAGCTATTACAAAATATATTTACTACTCCATTGGAGTAACAAATATATTGCATAAAAGTTCTTTGAAAATGACGTGTGCAATCCCACCAAATCTCAAAAATTACTGTCAGAAACGCTAGGTTACGACACCCTCTCCTTTGGAGAGGGCCGGGGTGAGGCCTCCAATTGGCTATCCGATTTTCCCTGGCAAGTACCATAAAAACCACACTTCCCTATTGGAGCAGCGCTATTCGAGGGTTGACAAACACAAAGTAATAATAGGTTGTTACTTTATTTGCAATTAGAGCCTACTAAATCATAGCATTTGAAACATTAAGCCAATGCCCTAATGGCTTACCTGGAATAATATCTGGCCAATAATTCCATTATCACCGGCTACAATGGCCAGGTAATTGCCATTTTGGAAGTTTGTAGTATTGATAGGTACACTATTTTGTTCATCCAGGTTTAAATTCTCTTTATATAACATAGCACCCGAAATGGTGGTGACCCTTAACTCAATATGTGATTTCATGGGTTGGTTGAACTTAAGCCAGGTAATATTATCAGCCGGATTCGGGTATATCTTCAGGGCAAGCGTATCCATATCCACCAGAAGGCAGTTATAATCAGTTCCGGGTAGTTCAGTGCTGCTTACAGTTCGTGAATAATTTCTTCGGGTCCATTCAAGGTACAAATCATCAAATTCAGCCCAGGCATTATGGTCTAGCAGCGATAGGCAATAAGCACCTATCAATGCTGATTTCTCCTGGCAGTCTTTTAATGAGATATTTTCTGGTAGCTTATTTAGGTAGTAATCAACATATAAATTTTGTCTGTAAGGTACATTAGTCTCTTTGGTCAATAGTCTTGTAGCCAGTAATGATGCCCTGCCGGCCAGGTAATGGTCAGCATGGTCCTGAGGGTTTACCTCAACATTTATATCCGGAAAATTGAATACAGCACTGCTATCCTCAACATCATGGGCCATTTCCTCCTTGAAAATAAAATAAAGAGTATTTACAAAATCAGCCCAGTCTATATAAGTTGTTGAATTATCAACTGTGGTAACCTGGTAATTTGGGAAATAAGACCAAAAACCATATTGCCCGGTTTTCATTCGCAAATAATAGCTAATAGTATTTTTAAACCTATAGCGTATAATGGTATGGCCATTGATTGTCACCTCATCTCCATGGGCATACGGAAACCCTGCTCCTTGTACCTTGCCCGACCTACATGCAGCCAGGTGGATAGAATTTTGGGAACCTCCCTCCCTTACCTTCCAATAGGGCATTCTGTAGGATGTATCGTATGGATCCTTACATACACAGGCTTTAGTATCATCCTCGTCATGAATATTGCCGGCTGTAGTATATATAAATACAACTTTCTTAGATGCATATTGCGGGGTGGCAGACTTATAGGCTCTAATATCCTTGAAGGCATTAGAACCCATAAATAGTTGCCAGTCATCCTGGTGGGCTATAACATAAAATGAAACTCCTGAATATTTTGTAGGTACTAATTGTCCATATACCAAATTACCTCCACTGAAAGAAAGAAGAGACAATACCCCTGCAAACAGGGCCAGTATAAGTTTTTTAGTATTTTCTCTCATGCCACAAAAATAGCCCATTGTAGATTTATAACCAATGTAATTATGTTAAGCACCTGTTGAACTTATTGGATTTATAGTGGTTAAAGTTAGATTCCGCTACTGGAATGATAATTAATAGTACCTAAAACCTATCCATCAACTCCCTATGCCTCAAACAACTGTAGCTTATTCAAATTTCGGTATAAGCCTTGCTCTATTTTAATTAAGTCGGCATGCGTACCACTTTCTTTTACACGGCCATCTTCCATCACTATGATTACATCTGCGTTCCTTATGGTACTGAGCCTGTGGGCAATAACAAAAGATGTACGGTTCTTCATCAGGTTCTGGAGTGCTTCCTGCACCTGTGCCTCCGATTCGGAATCGAGCGAACTTGTGGCCTCATCGAGCAATAGTATAACAGGATCCTTCAAAATAGCCCTTGCAATAGCCACTCGCTGGCGTTGCCCACCCGAAAGTTTCACTCCCCTCTCTCCTACCACCGTTTGGTAACCCTCAGGGAATCCGCTAATAAAATCATGTGCATTAGCCTGTTGGGCTGCGGCTTTCACCTCATCCAGGCATGCACCAGGTTTCCCATAGGCTATATTATCGTAAATGGTACCACCAAAAAGCAGTATATCCTGTGGCACAAGCGCCATTTGCATCCTCAATTGGGTAAGCGGTATATCGGTTGATGGCCGGCCATCAAATAGAATCTCGCCCTTATCTGGCTCATAAAACTTAAGCAATAGGGATACTAAAGTGCTTTTGCCAGCACCACTAGGGCCTACAATGGCTATTTGTTGGCCGGTATTGGCTTCTATACTAATGTCTTTAAGCACCTCCACCTCTTTGCGGCTTGGGTAGCTAAACCCAATATTTTTAAGGCTCACACTGCCACCCAGCTTATATTGCCTATCTACACTACTTTCTTTGAATGATACATTTTCAGTAGGTTCTTTCAGTAGTTCACGTACCCTTTGTGTAGCACCCAGTGTCTTCTGCAATTGCGAGTACAGGTCGGCAAAGCCAGCCATAGTGCCACCTATAAAGGCAGTATATACCACAAATGCCGTCAGATCACCAAAGGATAACTGGCCCTGCTGCATCAACCCCGCACCGTACCAAACCACCAAAACTATTGCCCCAAAAACACTAAACAGCATAAAGCTCACAAACAAACCCCGGAACCTGCCAGTGCGAATGGCCGTACCAACCACGTTTTCAATTGTTTTGTTATACCTGCTTATTTCGTGCCACTCATTACTAAATGCCTTCACATTGCTTATTCCCATCAGCGTTTCCTGCACCACTGTCCCACTTTCTGCCAGCTGGTCCTGCGATTTTTTCGACATTTTCCTGATGAACTTGCCAAAAACGAGGGCTATTACTATTATCACTGGCACTACAGAGAGCATAAGTGCAGTCATTTTTGGGCTTATAAAGAGGATCAGGCCTATACCTATTATAAGCGTTAATACGCCCCTTAAAATTTCAGCAAAAACCGTGGTCACAGCATCTTGTATCTGCGATACATCGGCAGTAATGCGGCTACTTAACTCCCCTACCCGCCTTTGGGCAAAAAAGTCCATAGACATCATTATCATGCGGCTATAAATATCCTTGCGCATATCGCCCACAGCATTTTCACCAACAGAGGTAAATAGGTATATCCTGAAAAAGGAAATAACCATCTGCACACTAAGCAGACCTATCATGAGTAAGGCAATGGTGCCGGGTGTATAGGCATACACACCTTTCAGGTCGCCATGGGCACTGTCTATCAGTCTTTTCAGCATGTATGGGAAAGCCATGGTAGTTCCACTACTCAGGGCTATGAAAAACAAACCACCAATAAACTGTGCCTTATATGGGGTTATATACTTTAAAATTGCCAGGGCTTCATTTACCGCTTCCTTGCTTATTTTTACTTTTGGTGATTCTTCACCATTGCTATTTCTTCCTGGCCTTGCCATTTTTTATATATCGGGATATTTGCGCAAAGGTATCGTTACTCATGCAGCCTGCAATCATAAAAATCGGTAAATGGGCTATTTTGGTCGGTGGAACAATAAAGGAAGCACTTATTTGTTATTTAGACCTTAATCAGACCCCAAAAATCATATAGAAGGCATTGCAAACCTCTCCACTTTCAAAAATAAAAAACTAATTTCGCAGCATGAAAAAAACATTGCTCATAACAGGTGGAGCGGGATTTATAGGCTCTCATGTAGTTCGTTTATTTGTAACAAAATACCCTGATTATAAGATCGTTAACCTCGATGCCCTTACTTATGCAGGCAATCTCGAAAATCTAAAAGACATAGAGAAATATCCTAATTATCATTTCGTAAAAGCTGATATTACTGATGCTGATGAGATCATGAGCATTTTCAAAAATGATAATTTCGATGGCGTTATCCATCTTGCTGCCGAAAGCCATGTTGACCGGTCTATCACCGACCCTAATGCGTTTATCCGAACCAATGTGATGGGTACTGCTAACCTCCTCAATGCTGCTATAGCTGTTTGGAAGGGCAATATGGAAGGCAAGCGTTTTTATCATGTTTCTACCGATGAGGTTTATGGTTCACTTGGCGAGGAAGGTTTCTTTCTGGAGACTACCCCTTACGATCCACAGTCGCCATACTCTGCTTCTAAGGCTGCATCCGACCATTTTGTTCGTGCTTATGGCAACACATACCACATGCCATTTGTTATTACCAATTGCAGCAACAATTATGGTCCTAACCATTTTCCTGAAAAATTGATTCCTCTATTCATTAATAATATTGTGACCAACAAACCACTGCCTGTTTATGGTGATGGTAAATACACCCGTGACTGGCTTTATGTAGTAGACCACGCAAGGGCTATTGATATGGTATTCCACGGTGGCAGCAATGGGGAGACCTACAATATTGGTGGTTTTAACGAGTGGCAGAATATTGAGCTCATCAAGTTGTTATGCAAGGAAATGGACGAAAAACTTGGCCGTGAACCTGGTGAATCAGCTAAACTGATAACCTATATTAAAGACCGTCCGGGTCATGACCGCCGTTATGCTATTGATGCGAATAAACTCAATAAAGAACTGGGCTGGTATCCATCAGTTACTTTTGAAGAAGGATTGAGCAAGACAATTGACTGGTACCTGAGCAATGAAGAGTGGCTGAATGATGTGACATCGGGCAACTACCAGAATTATTATAAACAACAGTACTCAAACAACCAATAAAACATGAAAGGAATAATACTGGCCGGTGGATCCGGTACCCGTCTTTATCCATTAACCATAGCTGTAAGCAAGCAGTTAATGCCCGTATTCGATAAGCCAATGATTTACTACCCATTGTCTACTCTTTTGCTGGCAGGTATTAATGAGATACTGATTATTACTACTCCTGAAGACCAACCTGCATTCAAGAAATTATTAGGCGATGGCAGCCAGATTGGTTGCCGTTTCGAATATGTAATACAACCAAAACCAGAAGGTCTTGCACAGGCATTTATCCTTGGTGCCGATTTTATTGGTACCGATCCAGTTGCATTGGTATTGGGCGACAACATTTTTTATGGCTCAGGTATGGGTACCTTGTTGAAAAACAAGGTTGACCCAGATGGCGCTGTAGTATTTGCATACCAGGTTCACGACCCTGAGCGCTATGGCGTGGTTGAATTCGACAAATCAAACAAAGTAATCAGCATTGAGGAAAAGCCAAAGGAACCTAAATCAAACTTTGCGGTACCAGGTCTTTACTTCTATGATAATGAAGTAGTTGCAATAGCAAAAGCCATTAAACCATCGCACCGAGGTGAGTTAGAAATTACCGATGTGAACAAGGTTTACCTTGAAAAAGGCAAACTCGAAGTTGGTGTACTTGACCGTGGCACCGCATGGCTCGATACCGGCACCTTCGATTCTCTAATCGAGGCAGGCGAGTTTATTGAGGTGATTGAAAAACGCCAGGGTCTTAAAATAGGTTGTATTGAAGAAATAGCTTACCGCAATGGTTGGATTGACGATGAGCAAATGAACAAGTTGGCATCTTTCTATATGAAAAGCGGATACGGTGCTTATTTGAAGAAGCTAATTGGGACTTTATAGGAGTCGAAAGTAGAAATTAGAAAGTAGAAAGACGTTTTCTGGAAGGTACATAGTAATTTGTACTTAGTATGTAGTCGGATTTTGGATAGTAATTTTAAGAAAAAAAATAATTAAAAGTCCTGAAGGGGGTTAGCCTTTTCAGGGCTTTTTGTTTTTTGAGAAATTGAAAATTTAGTTAAAACCCAAAACCAGCTTCCGCTCTCCATCTCCGCACTCCGCTCTCACCTTCTATGCCTTTACTCCTTTCCACTTCATATACCCTAGCTTAATGCCAAATACCGGTGCTGGTGCAAAGTTGACTACATTGATGTTGTATGGGCAGCCTGGCCTGGGAAAACCCTGGCTGTTTTGTTCGTAGGTAATGGTTTTGTCACGGAATTTCACATGAACCTGTATGCCGGCATAAAAATCGGCACAGAAATTTTTATAGGTGCGCTTCCCTCCTATTATGAATTGGGGAACCACTGCCACACAATTTTCCGATTGCATTCTAAAAGCAGGATCTGGCTTACGGCGGCCGGTATTTACCTGTTCGGTACCATACCACAAGTATTTGAAGCTAATGGCTGGCGAATAATACCTGTGCCAATCTTTTTTCTTCTGTGTTTTTTTATAGAGTACATATCCTGCCCTTAATACCGGTCCCTGGTATACCCCTACACTTACCCTATCACCATGAGAAGTTAC
>CANGSR010000207.1 GCA_947456055.1 Chitinophagaceae bacterium | reverse complement strand
AGCATGGCTTCAACAATGAGCCCGGGGTTGATGATTGATACTAAAAGTGTAAACTAATTGATTAGCTAGCATTTTGGCAATAATGATATTGCTCTATTTGAAAAACTATTAAATAACGATTAGCTGAATTAGGAATCTGAAACAATAAACTGAAAAATTACCTGTCTGCGGACAAGTTTAATTACCAGGATTACCAGAACACCAAAACAACTAATCAGAAAATTGAAACACAATGACTCCTGCTCAAAAAAATGAAGTAATAGAAGTACTTAAAGGAAAGTTCCAGAAGTACGACAATTTTTATATCACCAATACCGAATCATTAACGGTAGCACAGGTGAGCAAGCTACGCCGCATTTGCTTTGAAAAGAATGTGGAAATGAAAGTGGCTAAGAATACATTGATCAAGAAAGCACTTGACCAACTGGACAGCGCAAGGTTCCAGGGCACTTTCGATTCATTACATGGTGTTACAGCCCTTTTGTTTTCTGAAAGTGGCAAAGAGCCTGCAATGATTATCTCTGATTTCCGTGGCGCAGCAAAAACTGATAAGCCATTACTGAAAGCAGCATTCATTGATGGTTCTGTATTTGTTGGTAACGACCAGCTTGATACACTGAAATCACTGAAGAGCAAGCAAGAGCTTATCGGCGAAATCATTGGCTTGTTACAGTCTCCTGTATCTAATGTTATGAGTGGCCTTAATGCTGGCAGCATGATTGCCAACATTTTGAAAACACTTGAAGACCGTACAGAAGCTGCTTAATTAGCTAATCCCCAGGCTGCTTCCCGGCCTTAAGGATTACATTAAATGTTGAATGAGTTAACGCTCACAAGGCATTAGGGGAAAACAACAAAGGGCTTCCAAGACCAACAATAAATAGTACCAATTTTACAAACACAATTTTTAAAAATCATTAAAACACAAATACAATGGCAGATTTAAAAGCATTCGCAGAACAACTAGTTAATCTTACTGTTAAAGAAGTTAACGAATTAGCGCAAATATTAAAGGACGATTACGGAATCGTTCCAGCAGCAGCAGCAGCGGCTCCAGCAGCAGCAGCAGCGGCAGCTCCAGCAGCAGCAGTTGAGAAAACAGCTTTCAATGTAGTATTGAAAAATGCTGGTCCTTCAAAACTTAACGTAGTGAAACTGGTTAAGGATCTTACTGGTCTTGGCCTGAAAGAAGCTAAAGAATTAGTTGATGGTGCACCTAAGAATGTAAAGGAAGGTGTATCTAAGGCTGAAGCTGAAGATATGTTCAACAAGCTGAAAGAAGCTGGTGCTGAAGTAGAAATCGCTTAGTTCTTTCTATAGTATTTATAAACAAAGCCCTCGCAATTGCGGGGGCTTTGTTTATAAATGAAATTGGGTGGCTGCCATTAATCAAATAATTATCTGAAATTAATTTGCTTAATTAACAAGAAAGTCCGTACATTTGCAGCCCCAACAAGAAGGATTGGTAGTTCAGTTGGTTAGAATGCCGCCCTGTCACGGCGGAGGTCGCGGGTTCGAGTCCCGTCCAGTCCGCAAGTAAAGCTTCACATTTGTGAGGCTTTTTTGTTTTTAGGGCCTTGGTTAAAATGCCGCCCCGTCACGGTCCCAACGAATGTTGGGACGGGTTCGAGTCCCGTCCAGTCCGCTGAAAGGGACAAACCCTATGCTTATTTGCCATTTATACCTTTACAGTGTCACGTTCCATCTACACAGCATGAAAACTATTATTTGGGCACAATATTTACAAATTGGACATGATAATTCGGACATTTTTTTAATTTGCGCTTAATATGAGACTTTCTGATTGTTTTATATATCTATTCCTATTCCTTATATTTGGATGTATACCTGTATCTGCGCAACCAGTACATCTACTGCACAAGCCCTTCAGTACAAAATATTGTTATCTTGATTCTATCCGAGGCGAGAATTCATTAAGACCTAACAAAATTTCGATCCATGATATTCAATCTTACATTGAATGGGCAAAAAATAATAATGAAGATGACCTAGCAGTATTAATGCAATTGCGACAAATTAAGTTGACTATAGACCGAAACAACAATTTAACCAATGACAGTGTAGAACGGGAACTGATTGCCTTACTTGCCAATTATGGAAAAAAATCGAAGTACCTAAATGCAGAAATTTTACAAAACCTTGGTTTTTTTTATTACTTCGTTCTGAATAAAAATAATCTTTCGTTCGAGCATTATGTACAGGCCTATAACCAGTATGAGGTTATGGATCCTATTGATTACCCAGGGAAAAGAAGTAATATCTACGAATTGAGTGGCTGCTATTTCAGGTTTGGTGATTACCATAATGCCATTAAATACCTGAAGGAAGCACTTGCAACACCACAACCTACATGCGGGGAGGATGTGGTAAGCACTTGTTATAATACGATCGGGCTAAGTTACCAGGCATTAAATAGGTATGATAGCGCTTTGATCTATTTTAAGTATTGTATGGAATTGGCAAGTAGTAGGAAGGACGACATTTGGATAGGTATTTCAGAAGGTAATATTGGTGCCATATATTTTTTGCAAGGGAATATTGAGCAGGCAATACCAGTACTTGAAAAAAGCATCGAATTAAGTCTGGCTGTAAAACAGAGAAAAAATGCACTTAACTCTATCTGCACACTTGCAAATGCCTACCTGAAGCTAAATAACACAAATAAGGCCGAATTGTATATCAAAAAGGCGGATTCGGTACTGAACTTTTATACTTATCTGAGGAGTTACGAATTAAGGAGTGAATTGTTGCGCATAAAGGCTAGATTGCACTCGTCTAGCGGAGATGCGAAACTAACGTATTTGTATGCCGACTCTGCAATGATGGCCATGGATTCGGTAAATGCCTCGAAAATTGCAAGCAATCAGATGAAAACCGATGACAGAGAACGGTATGTGAAACAAAAGTTTGATAGGGAGCTCATTGAATCTGAAAGGCAAAGACAGTTGCAGTTACGTAATTCGCTAATTGTGTCTATATTATTGTTGATGATAATCGCTATTCTCATTATTAACCGTCAACGCCTGGTGCATAAAAAACTGGAAACTGATAAAAAAAATGCAGAAGCGGAACTGGCAATGGCCACAACTAAATTGTTCAGTTTCAGTCAACGGGAAAGTGAAAAAGACGAACTCATTGAGCAGCTGAAGAGGGAAGACGAGCAACATGAAGATATGGATGCTCGTATTCAATTGGAGAACGCCATTCTTCTAACAGACGACCAGTGGGAAGATTTCCGAAGACAATTTGAGAAGGTACACAGGGGGTTTTTCAGTCGTATGAAAACTAAAATGCCCGAGCTTACCGCAGCTGAAACCAGATTTTTAGCACTCACCAAACTGAATATCCCAACAAAAGTAATGGCCGGGATGTTGGGTGTTTCGCACAATACCATTCGCAGTTATAAGTTCAGGATTCGCAAAAAGCTGAATCTTGAAGAGGATTTTATGATGGATGATCTGGTTAAGGAAATATGATGCACAATATTCAAATTCCAGGCTCTACGGAACGTTGTCATAATAAATCCACGTTATGCTTGTTCTTATTCGCTTTTTCTGCGTTACAAAAGTCTTTAAATATTAGCATATTCGCAGATTTTGCGCCTTGAAAAAACAAATAATTACTTCGCCTAACTTGTGGAAGTTATTTTGACAATGTTCCTACGCAATTTTGTCCTTTATACTATCTAAATTATATCAGGTTTTAGCAATGGGTTTCTTCATATTTACATTTACCGTATGAAATGGTTCGTTAGTTCATTTTAAAATTGCTAATTGTATATGTTATTGTAGAATAATGATTTATCCCACTGCAACGGTTTCATAACGCTATGCAACAGCATTATAACGCTATAAATTTGGCTTTTGCTATACCGTTTGGGTATGTTTGCATCAATGGTCGGAATTCAAGACAATTTTAAAAAATCAAAATCAAAGGCAACATTCACAAAACAAACAAATTTATAAAGCGAGACATAGTTTGCTATTTTAGGTATTAGCTGCTATTGCTATAATGATCCCAAGACATACCATTGGTCAAGCAGAAATAACAAGACGGCCTAAGGGTTTCCCTGATCTTATTTGCAATACAACAGGAAATAACAACCAATTTCATAGATGTGGGATTGGGATAATACAAATTATTTTTAAAGAGGGCATGCCCAACTAGTTAACAGTAACCCAATGAACTTAAAAAGACGGGATACAAGCCTGAGAAAGTACAATATTTCCATTGTATTAGTCATTCTTTTTGCTACATTAATGATCCTGGGAGTTTGGTGGTACTACAATGAAAAAGTGCAGCATATAGAACAGCAGGAAACGACCATTTTTCGGTAGCTGTTTAAGTGTTTATTTGCTGATAATATATAGCAAAGCCTAATAATTAATCAAAGGAATGAACACAGGTTTCTACAAAATATTTAATAACGTTGCGAAAAAAAATGGGGCGACATTCTAATTGAATTAATACTCCAGTTCTAAATTATGAGTTTACTAATACGGTTATCGACAATCGGGATTATACCAGGTGATGAAGCGTTGATATCGTTTCAGAAGAAATTCCTTGTTTACCAGGGTTCTGCCATGAGCATGGGTGGCATACTTTGGGGTACACTGCTTGTTGCTGCCGGTGTAGCACCTCCTGCTATCATCCCCTATGGATACGTATTACTTACAGCAATTAATTTCTTGTATTTCTACAAGTCGAAGCGGTTTGCTATAGTGCGGCATGTGCAGACATTTATCAGCCTGTTGCTGCCTTTTACTCTTCAATGGTGGCTGGGTGGTTTCGAACAGTCGGGGGCTGTGATGCTTTGGTCTATTCTGGCGCTGGCTTCATCAGCTACCTACCTTGATGTCAGATCCAGTATAATATGGCTCGTTGCGTTTATAATATTAACTCTATTTTCATTTTATTCGGACGACTATTTTCTGAGAGTTTGCGGTAATAATTGGTCATCAAAGCTTACACGAGTTTTCCTGTTGTTAAATATACTGTGTAATGGGTCAGTGATATTTATGCTTTTCCTATACTACGTAGAGGCACAAAAAAGCATTACTAAGGAATTAATGAAAACATATAGCAAGTTGCTCAATTCGGAAAAGCTAGCAGTGTTGGGGCAGGTATCCGCAGGTGTTGCACACGAGGTAAATACACCTCTTGGGGCAATTAAATCTTGTGCAGAAGAATCAGCAATAGCATTTCAAGAAATACTCACCAAGCTTCCTGTTATTCTTGACTCAATGAGCAAAGAAGAGAAAGATTGCTTCATTGAGTTTATTACAACAACGATCGCTGAGACAGGGTCACTTACTACGATTGAAGAAAGGGACAAGAAAAAGGTTTTGAAAAATGAACTGGAAAAAATGGGTATTGCAAATGCGCGTTATATTGCTGACCGCCTGGTTCAAGTTGGCATTTATGAAGTAACACCACCTTTAAGGAAATTGGCAGCTGTAAAAGGATTTGATGATGTTATAATGGTCACTTATAATCTTCTGAATCAACAAAAAAATAATAAGACAATTATAACCGCTGTAGTTAAGGCCTCAAGGCTAGTAAAGGCGTTGAAAACATACCTACATACCACTGTGAGCGATGAACCCGAGTCGATGAATCTTCGCGAAAATATAGAGACCGTATTAATGATATATCATAACCGACTGAAGCAAGGAATTAATGTTATTAAGCAGTATGATGAAGTACCCAATGTAAATATTTTTGCCGACCAGATGAACCAGGTCTGGACTAACCTAATAGTGAATGCAGTACAGGCAATGGATAATAAGGGGATCCTTACAATTGGAATAAAAAGTGAGCGTAATTATGTGGTAGTAAGCATTAAGGACACGGGAAAGGGAATACCAAAGAGCATACAATCTAAAATATTTGACCCCTTTTTTACTACCAAGGTTTCGGGTGAAGGTAGTGGTCTAGGCCTGGATATAATAAAGAAGATATTAGATACGCACAAAGCACAGATATATTTTGAATCAGAAGAAGGGGTTGGTACCACATTTTATGTAAAAATCCCGATAGAGACTGATAATTAAAAATCATTGCAAACATCATTTATAAATTCTGTATTTGGTGATGGATCAATTGAAAATATCAGTAGCCCAAATGTTCATACCCCCAGGAAATGCAAATATCAAATTTGCTAAAGTGGAAGATGCTCATCAAATCGTTATGGTTTATTATATTAATATATGTACATTAAACTAAGTGTTTTAAAAATAATTTGATTGATTATTCCCGGGCGTTTTATATTCGTCCTGTTATTGCCCTAAAAATGAAAGGACTTCCGTTAATATTGCTTTGTTTATTATCTTTCTCCGGATTGGCCCAACCCACATGGCTTTTGTCTAAACCTTACGCAGCAAAATTCTATTATTGCGATTCCTTGTTTAATTTCTCAGAATCAAACCAGGGAATTGAAATTATAAGTAAGATAGAAAATGAAATTAAGTGGGCTGCAACAAATGGGGATCAGGAACTATGTGCAGAGTTGAAATTGATAAGAAATAAAATAATACACGGTGCACATGCCAACAATAGCGGGACTATTGAAAATGAATTATTGAATCTTGCAAATGAATGTGCAAGTAAAAAAATGTTCTTTGTCGAGGCTGATGTATTACAAACATTGGGTTACTATTATTGGAACTACCCTAATGGACATATGCAAAGTCTGGCATTTGAGAAATACCTTACCGCCTGGAACATATATACCAATTTTCCACAAAGCCTTTTCCCCCAGAAAAGGAAATATATTGCAATGCTTGGCACAACATATTACGCCTATGAAGATTATGATAATGCACTGAAATATCTGTATCTGGCATTAGCAACCAAGCCAATGTCTAATGATGATCAATTAAACTCTATAAACACGACCCTGGGATTATGCTACAGGAAAATGTGGAAATACGACAGCTCTGACAAGTATTTCCAGAAAGTATACTCAGGAAATAATGCAGAATGGAAAAATATTGCCGGCGGGAATATTGGCATTAACTATTTCTATGAAAATAGATTTGATGAAGCAATACCATTGCTTGAAAATGATATTTCTGTGAGCATTGTTACCAATAATAACATTAGAAATGCAGCCAACTCATTGTATGTATTATCTATGATTTATTATGCCCGTGGTGAGTTTGACAAATCAGAAAAACTATTGCAAAAGGGGCTGGATATTTGCCGATACCGCAAGTTTTGGCCCGATTATTCAATCGCAGAGCATATTTATACGCAATTATACAAGGTCAATTCTGCAAAAAACAATTTTCACCTTGCTGCACTATATGCCGATTCTGCTTTTAATGCTAAAGACAGTGCCCATGCCCGGTTTAATTCTCTTAAGTTGTCGAAAGCTCAGGAAAAGGTTGACTTTGCCCAGCACAAACTGGAAACCGAGAAGTTGATCTACCAAAAGGAAAAGTACGAATTTGTTCAATATGCTTTATTGGCTGGTATTATTTTACTACTTATAATTGGCATATTGTTTATCAACCGGCAGAAGTTATTAAGGAATAAGCTGGAAACGGATAAAAAAAATGCAGAGTTAGGCCTTGAAGCTGCAACTATAAAACTGGATAAATTCTTACAGAATATCCATGAAAAGAATGAAATCATAGACCACTTTACTTTAGAACTGGAACGCCTAAATGCAGGAAAGGTGGAACATGTGGACAATGAATTGCGGTCGCGATTGGAGCAAGCCACCATACTTACCGATGACCAATGGGAGGATTTTAGAGTCACTTTCGAGCAGGTGCACAAGGGCTTTTTTGGTGGATTAAAGAAAAAATTCCCCGACCTTTCGCAAGCAGAAATCAGGTTCCTGACGCTTACCAAAATGAAGCTTACCTCCAAAGAAATGGGGGCGATGCTAGGTATTTCAGCAAATGCCATTAGAATGACCCGACACAGGCTACGCAAAAAGCTTGACTTAGACAAAGACGATATGATAGATGAATTGGTGGAAAGTCTATAGGCATACACTATCCTTAGTCATTATCTTCCTCCTACCACTGGTAATAGTACATTTAATTCAGTTATATTTATTCACAAAATTGGCTCAACAATTTTGTGCTCTCTTTTTTTCCTTTTTTCACATTATGTCTTTCTAAAAATCCCATATGCCGGGGATATCTTATAAGCTCTGAAAAGGCAAACACCTTCGCATAGTAAATATTTAGCTTCGTAATCGATTCATTTTTATATATGAAATGATTTTGTTACGCCCCGAAATGGCAGTGTTACGCTCTGGAAATGGAAGTGTTACGCCAAATATTTGGATACCCCCCTGCCTACATCCTATCATTGCAACATGGAATCACAGGGCAAATACAGGACAAAGCATATTGCAAGATATGAAGTATTGGTTCTATTTATTATCGCTTGTTGCATCCTGGCGGCAATAATCCTATGGATTTGGTTTGGGTATAAAAGCTGGCAAATAGACCATAAAATTTTGAGACAGGTTAATTAATAATCATCGTAAACATTAAAATATATATTTATGAAACATCAAGCATCATCTAAGAGACTATTCATGGTTTTGCTGGCATTAATAATATGCAGTGGCAAAATTAAAGCCCAACCTACCATTAGTTCCATTAGTTCCTACACAGGTATACCTGGGGCTACAATTAATTTAGGCGGCACTAACTTTAATAGTACTGCCGCAAATAATATTGTTTATTTTGGAGCCACAAGGGCATCAGTTTCCGCCTCATCTACCACAACATTAACCGTAACAGT
>CANGSR010000206.1 GCA_947456055.1 Chitinophagaceae bacterium | reverse complement strand
GATATCATGTCTTTTTTTACAGATTTATCGAAGCTTGATGGCCTGAAACAAATATGCCTTACAACCAATGGTGTCCTTACAGCTCCACTGGTGCCTGAATTGAAGAAGTTAGGCATCAATTCGGTAAACCTAAGCCTGGATACACTGGATAGGAATCGTTTTTTCGCTATTACACATAGAGATGAATTTTTGGCAGTAATGGACACCATGCAGGCCTTAATAAGCCATGATATGGATGTGAAATTGAATGCAGTGGTGATGGAGGGTAAGAATATAGATGACATTATACCATTGGTAGCATTGACAAAAGACCTTCCTGTAAGTGTACGGTTTATTGAGGAAATGCCCTTTAACGGAGGGGCTAGTCACTACACAGCATTGAAATGGGATTATGTGAAAATCCTGGAAAAAATTACTGCACATTACCCTGAAATCAAAAAAATACCCGACCCTGCTAATTCTACCTCTTACAATTATTATATACCCGGCCATAAAGGCAATATTGGCATCATAGCGGCTTATACAAGGTCGTTTTGTGGCACTTGCAACAGGATTAGGATTACTCCCCTGGGAATGCTTAAAACCTGCCTATACGATAATGGTGTGCTGAATATTAAAGATTTGGTGCGGCAGGGACACAATGCTGATTCTCTGATGGCTGAAATAAGCAATGCGATAGGCAAAAGGTATAAGGATGGCTGGGAGGCAGAGAAAAATGGCAATCATGTTTCTATGGCAAGTATAGGGGGCTAAATTCTAATAATTTCAATATCCCGGTTTATAGATGGTAACAGTAGAGCAGGCAGAGCAAATAATAAATAGCCAAAACAGGGATTATGGCAATGAGTTGGTTTCGTTTGCTAACTCTTTGGGTAGGGTATTGGCTGAGGATTTATTGGCAGACCGGGACTTCCCGCCTTGCAACCGTTCTACTATGGATGGGATAGGGATAAGTTATTCAGCCTTAATTGGTGGTCATAAAACCTTTACAATTATCGCCACCATTGCTGCTGGCAACCAACCTGTAGAAATTACCCATCCGAATGAATGCGTTGAAATAATGACTGGTGCCCCCCTTCCTGATTCGGTTGATGCTGTAATCAGGTATGAGGATGTGGAGATAGAGGCAGGGGTAGCGATTGTACTAGTAGAAAATGTAAAACAGGGTCAGAATATCCATTCTAAAGGAAAGGATAAGCGTAGTGGGGATATCGTAGCCAATGCAGGACAGGTGATAACACCTTCATTGATTGGCATTGCGGCCTCAGTGGGTAAAACGAATTTGTTGGTAAAAAAGCATCCCAGGGTTGTGGTTTTATCTACAGGTGATGAGTTAGTCGGTGTTGAAGAAACTCCAACCCTATACCAAATTCGCAGGTCGAATTCGCATACAGTTAAGGCTGTTTTGGAGCAATTTAAAATAGAAGTTGACCTACTTCATATAAATGATAACCAGTCATTTATCAAAGAACAAATAGACACTTGTCTCACGAATTATGACGTTTTGATATTGAGCGGGGGAGTATCGATGGGTAAGTTTGACTTTGTTCCTAATGCTTTGGCAGAAGCAGGAGTGCAATGCATGTTTCATAAAGTGCAACAAAGGCCGGGGAAGCCATTTTGGTTTGGTACCCATAAGGATGGGCAAATTGTTTTTGCATTTCCGGGGAATCCTGTTTCCACTTTTTTATGCCTGCATAGGTATTTTTTGCCATGGTTGCAAATCGTAAGGGACAATAAGAAAGTACCTCTGGTAAGGGCAATTCTGGATAAGGAAGTTACATTCAATCCCAATATGCAATATTTTATGCAGGTCAAGGTTGGAGTAAATGAGGAAGGACAATTGGTGGCAACACCTTTGGAGGGAAATGGTTCGGGGGATTTTGCTAATTTGTTGGAATCAAATGCATTTATGGAGTTGCCGAAGGAAAAGACTGTATTTTGTAAGGGAGAGGTTTATCGTATTTGGCCATTTAAATTAATAATATGAGTGATTTTACCCATCTTGATGAAAAAGGGTTGCCATCAATGGTTGATGTAGGGGCTAAGAGCATCACCAGTAGAAAGGCTATTGCCCGCTGTATTGTAGTATTGCCTTCTGAAGTGATGCAGCATCTGATAGGTGGTGATATACAAACAAAAAAAGGGTCAGTATTCCAGACTGCAATTTTAGCGGGTATCATGGGTGCGAAAAAAACATCAGACCTCATACCCCTTTGCCATCCTTTAGGTTTGGATAATTGCAAGGTACATATTGGTTTTAATGAGCTGAATGAGGTAGTGATAGATTGCGAGGCTAGTGTCACGGCTCGCACTGGTGTGGAAATGGAGGCTTTGGTCGGGGCAAGTATAGCCGCCTTAACTATCTATGATATGTGTAAGGCTATGAGCCATGATATTGTAATTAAGGAAACCAAACTGATAGAAAAAACCGGTGGAAAAAGTGATTTCAGGCGATAGTAATATTAGGGTGCCAATTTACGGACTTGTGCTTGCCGGTGGCAAAAGTGTGCGCATGGGTGAGGACAAGGGCCGGATACAGTGGCATGGAATAGAACAACGGTACCATATGGCCAATATGCTATCTCAGTTTTGTAGTGAGGTTTTTATTTCTTGCAGGCCTGAACAGGTAGGTGAAATGGATGCCCGCTATAAACTCTTGCCAGATAGTATTGAAGGCGCAGGCCCCTTGTGCGGCATTCTTTCAGCTTTCAAAGCCTATCCCGATGTAGCCTGGTTGGTTACTGCCTGCGATTTGCCTTTGCTTGATGAGGCTACTTTACAATTTCTCATTGAAAATAGGATAGACACCACACTAGCTTCTACCTATGAAAGTCCTTATGATTCACTTCCAGAACCATTAATAACTATATGGGAGCCATCGGCTTACGATCTGTTACTTCAATTTTTTAACGAAGGTTTTAATTGCCCAAGAAAGATACTGATTAGGAATAAGGAGCGGGTAAATATTCTCCAGCCACCTAATCCCGATGCCCTATTAAATGCCAATACACCTGTTGATGCGGGATTGGTAAGGAGTAAAATTAAGTCATAGTAGGATTATGGGTGTGCTGCAACCCATTGTTCTCCATCCTCGAAAACTTCTTTTTTCCAGATGGGTACGGTTTGTTTCAATGTATCAATAGCCCATTGGCATGCCTCGAATGTGGCGGCACGGTGTGCAGACGAAACAGCTATAATTACGGGTATTTCCCCGACCTGTAGTATACCTACCCTGTGGTGTATCAATATTTTTAGTAGGGGCCATTTTGTACAGGCTTCATCTGCTATCTTTTGCATTTCACTGATGGCCATCTTTTCGTAAGCTTCAAACTCCAGCCTTACTACATTTTTACCAGCGGTTTTGGTTCTTACAGTACCAATAAAAACATCAATGCCCCCTGCTTCAGGCGACATTACCCAATTAGTGCAATATTGGATATCCAAGGGTTCAGATGAAATGTGTACGTTGGTCATTTAGGATATTTTAGACTAGCCACCACTTACCGGCGGGATGATTGCCACCTCATCTCCGGGTTTTAGGACATGTTCTGATGAGGCATATTCCCCATTTACTGCTATCATAAATGAAGTCAATTTTTTTATGCCAACATATTGGTTTTCTATTTGTTGTTTCAGGTTGTTTACAGTTTTAGTTCCGGTTAGGGTTATTGCCACTGACGAGCCACCCAAGATTTCTTTGGCAATACCAAAAGCTAAAACATTGATAGTCATTTCTGTAAAATGGGTATTATGTTGGTTCAAAAATAGTACTTTGAAATTTAGTAATGATGAAAAAATACCACCATTACTAGGTAGTAAATTCATAATCTCGTTTGGATTGGTTTAATATCCTATTTTTGCACAATGGTTTATGATTTGCCGGTGGTAGATGAAAAGGTAAAGCCCCATCAGGTTACCACCCTCCATTTAATAACCGGATTGGCATTTTTAGCTGCCGGTGCAATTATTTTAGATTACAATTATACAATACCTATGTGGGGGCTAGCGTTATTGCTGGTAGGATTGGGCATTATAGGTTTAACCATTTTCAGGAATAGGTGGACTACCAGCAGGGCGGTGAATCCCAAAATGAGGGTGCTTGAGTTTTTGGTTGCTGCTACATTAGGTGGGTATTCCTTTTACCAACACTATAAATTTCCACAGTTGATTTTTGGTGTGTTGAGCTGTGTTTTGATATTCGCCATCTTTTGGGAACGGACGGCTTGGGATAAGTTGTACATCCATGTAGATGCCGATGGAGTAAAATTACCTGTAACTTCAAGAAAGAGGTTTCTGGAATGGAAGGAAATAGAGCAGATTGTCTTTCGCTTTGGTACTATTTCTATTGATTGTGCTGATAACCGTTTATTTCAATGGACCCTGGACGAAACCGATATTAAGAGCGAACCATTTGAGGATTTCTGTGCTGCCCAGGTGGAACTAAACCGTGATAAACGAAAAAATGATGATTTGTAAGGTGGTTCGTATGCAGGATTTGCTATTAATAAATCACTACTAACTTTTACTACCCTTGTAAATCAAATGATGTTTTTTGAATTTTTACTTTTGAATTTTGAATTAGAAAAATGACTCCATACTTATTATATTCTGATGGTGAAGGGACAATATTTGAGGATACAACCTTGTATTCGGTAGGCCGCAGCGGATGGGATGCATACCCTATTCCTGAGGAGGACTGGATAGAATTGCCTGATGGTGGTAACCTTTATGAATTACCTGGCAGGAGAGGTATAGGCATTGATGTGAAAACAGGTGAAATGCGCCTATGTGAAAAGGGCTGGGCAGTAGCTGCTTTCATACCACCTGCACACACCGGTTTTTATCTGGCTGCTTATGAGACTTCACAGGATGCACCAACATTGCCTCTCTTTTGTTATACCGCCGCAGGATGGTATGATGATAAATTTTTTGTTCCAGCCATAAGGATAGAGCGAGATATAAGGCAGGAATGCAGCGGTTACGACCAAAATAAGGTAGAGTCTGGAGTAAGTGAAATAGTGGCAAATTACCCCCACAACAGGCTAGTAAAGCACCTTGCAGATAATTGTGCGTTGACTTACCATTGCCCGGCTGCCAGGAATTATTTTTTAGGTCGTTGGGAATGTCCGGTACCTACCTCACCGGCTTGTAATGCCAATTGTTTAGGTTGCATATCCTTTCAGCCTGAGGAAGAGACAATTGTGAGTACGCAGGATAGATTGAATTTCAGGCCAACAGCTGAGGAGATTGTGGAATTTACGGTACCACATCTGGAAACAGCCCCTTACCCATTGATTAGCTTTGGGCAGGGATGCGAGGGTGAGCCATTACTGATGTGGGAGACTATTAAGGATGCAATTATAGAAATAAGGAAGCATACCCAGAAGGGTAGTATTAATATCAATACTAATGGTAGCAAACCTGATGCAGTTGAAAAGCTAATGCAGGCAGGGCTTAATAGTATAAGGGTGAGCCTTAACTCAGCAAGGGAAGAAATTTATAGTAAGTACTATCTGCCTAACAACTATACTTTTAATGACTTGGTAGAAAGCCTTAAGATTGTAAAGAAATATGGAGGATGGGCATCAATTAATTATTTTGTTTTTCCTGGTATGACCGATTGTGTGGAAGAATATGAAGCATTATGCGATTTGATTCAGAAAACAGGTCTGGATATGATACAGTGGAGGAATTTTAATATTGACCCCGACTGGTATCTTGGTAAAATGGGCATTGTGGAGCCGGGTGAATGCATGGGGGTAAGGCAGATGATGGACCTGATACACGAGGAATTCCCGAATGTGAAATTTGGTTATTTCAACCCACCTATAGAGCGTATGGCAAATTATGATACCGATTTTGCGCATTAATAGGATTATATATCGGTAACCAAATATTTAACCTGGCCTTTTTGTTTTGATAACATTAAGGCCAGTTTTATTTTGTGCCCTGGGTATTAATTGCCCTATAGCAATTTGCCAGGTTTTGCTGTGCTATTGGAAAATTAGGATTGATTTTGATTGACTTATTCAGGTAGTATATTGCCTCAGTGTATTGGCCATTAAGCATCAATGCATAGCCTTTATTATTAAGCAACATAAAGTTATCTGGAGCGTACTCCAGGCCGGAATTTAGCGTCTTTATCCAGTTTTCTTTATCCTTTATTGCATAATAGCATTCAGCCAGGTATAGGTAGGCACTCGGATTGTCTTTCTTCAATTGAATTGATTTCTGGAATAAGTTGATTGATTCTGTGAATTTTTGGTATTGTAACAATATATAACCCTTTATATTGATTAGGTTAGGGTCATCTGGTTTGATTTTTAACGCCCGGTCTATATATTTCTCTGCGGTGTCATATTTTTTTATTGCCATGCACGAGTTGGCTAAATTTATATAGGCCATTATGTAATCAGGTTTTAATTCAATAGCTTTTATAAAATAGCCCAATGATTCTTCATTCCGTTTAAGATTAAAGAGATTGAATCCTTTATTGTTCAGTACTAATCTGTCATCCGGGTATTTATCCAAAAGGTCATTGGCAATGGTTTCATCATTTTCCCAAACCAGGCTATGAGAATAGGTTACATAGCTACATCCTATTGTAATAAGGGTAACAATACCAATAAGAACCGGTTTGTAGGACTTAAATCTATTGATAGCCCAATCGAAGCCCATCCCTAAGATGAACAGCAATCCTATATAGGGAAGATAGGTATAACGGTCGGCACTAATAGCATCACCTACTGATAATAATTGTAAAACCAGAAGTAGGTTAATGGCGAAAAACAGAAAACCAAATATCAATAGCCGTGTTTGCTTGGCCGATTTAAATAGTCCCAAGCCAATTACCAATAACCCGATAGGTGCTATATAAAACAGGTAGGGTAGGTGGCCATCCATAAGTTTGGGGTAGGGGTGGTAAATGGCGATATCAAATGGAACAAATAAGTGCACCAAATAATTGAGGAAGGAATGGCAGGCAAAGAAAAATCTTTGGGTTATTGGATAATAATCATGCACGAGATGGTCGGCCGCCTGGGCTTTGATAGTTATTAGTCCCAATATCACAGAAATAATAAAGAATGGTATTTTTTCAATCCATACCTGATTGGTGAATTTTCTATGAGAATAATAGTCCACCAATAGAAGAACAAGTGGAAAGATTACGGCGGCAGGTTTTGAGAGAACGGAGATTAAGAATAATAAAAAAGTGAATGCCAGTAGTTGTATGCCTTTTTTTCTAGGGCTTGAATGCGGTACATCATTATTAGATTCAATTGTTGGAACGGCAGGTACTGATAGGGTAGTGATTTCCAGATATTTATAATAACATATAAGCCCGCCGAGGAAAAAGAAACTATAAAGTACATCTTTTAATTCGGCCACCCAGGCTACAGATTCAATATGCATGGGGTGAATGCCGAAAAATAGAGCAACAAATGCTGCAACAATAATTTTCCTATTACTTAGTAGGTATATAAACCAAAATACCAATGCAACATTGAGAAGGTGAATTATTAGATTGAAAGTATGGTAAAAAGGAGGGTCAAGAGCTACCTGGTGGTATTCAAATGCATAAGTGAGCATGGTAACTGGGATGTAATTACCTATAAAATAGTGTTGCTGGAAAAAGTAGGAAATGGCTTCGGAATATGGCTTGACTAAATTGGGATTCTCAAATACATAGACGTTGTCGTCCCAGGATAGGAAGGTGAATTTTGTTATTGGAGAAAGGGATAAGTAGGTAAGGAGCAGAATTGGGATAAGCCACAGGACAACTTTGAAATCCCACTTTGGAGAATTCCTTTCTTGTGGCATTGATTTTGGTTGTGTGGATTTTATCTGTTTCTCTTTCATTGCGTAAGTCTTACTTCCTTCAATTGCCATTTATTATTAGCCAATTTAAGTTGTGTAATATACAGCTCCAAATTATTGAATTTTAACCAAATACCTACAATCCAATTTTAAGTACCTTGCATTACTAAACGAATTAGCCATAAAACAGAAAATCCTTCATTGCGGAAGGATTTTACTGAAATGTACTCACTTATCTTATTGTTTAATAATTTTTCTTATTTCCCTGTTGCCTTCCTTTGGGTTCAATTCGAGGTTGTAAATACCTGATGGCAATTCCTTAATAGAAAGGAATTGGTCTCCCTGTGCCAATTCACCTGTCCTAACTTCAACACCTACTGCATTTGTTAGTGAATATGAGGTTGATGGTTGAACATTATTGATGTGTAGAATTTCTGTAACTGGATTTGGGAAAATTTGAATTCCTCCTATCTCATTCCCAGTATTGATTTTTAATGGGGAAACTTGTACCCTACGGATTACACTATTGGTATAATCGGGAAAATATACATTACCCACCCCGTCAACAGATAAACTATAGGGGTAGTTTATTCTGGAAGCTGTTGATGGACCTCCATCTCCGCTAAAGCCACTATATCCATTACCTGCAAAATATACCAATGTATCCCTCGTATTTACTTTGCGTACCCAATCATTCCTATATTCACCAAAGAAAACATTGCCATAATTATCTGCAGTAACAGATATTGGCCCATTAAGGCAGGCATTGGTTGCCGGGCCGCCTGTGCCAGTAGCACCAGGCCAGTTTTTCCCTGCAATAGTTGTAATGTTTTTTGTAATTCCATCAACCCTGCGAATTACATCATTGCCAAAATCCGCAATAAACAAATTGCCATAAGTGTCTAAATAAATACCCCTTGGGTCATTTAGTTGGGCTGCAGGACCAGGACCCCCATCGCCATTATACCCTTTAATAGTATTTCCAGCTACTGTTATTATTATACCTGTAGAATGGGAG
>CANGSR010000205.1 GCA_947456055.1 Chitinophagaceae bacterium | reverse complement strand
GGTGTTCTCAACCACCCTACCCCCTCCAAAATCATCGCCTTCTGCCACTACAATAATGTGCACATTTTTTCTCCTATGCTCATCACAATCTATGCGGACCAAAACATCTTCAATATTTGTTGCACATTCAGGTATTAATATATCCTCAGCACCGCAGGCTATACCGCTATTCAATGCTATATAGCCGGCATCACGTCCCATTACCTCAATTATAAATAGCCGGTTATGCGCCTCGGCAGTATCTCTTATCTTATCTATTGCCTCAACTGCGGTATTTACAGCAGTATCAAAACCAATGGTAAAATCAGTCCCTATTAAGTCTTTATCTATTGTGCCAGGTATACCAACAGCAGGAATTGTATATTTTTCAAAAAAACTAACAGCACCTCTAAAAGTGCCGTCACCACCCACCATCACTAATCCGTCTATATTATGTTGTTTTAATTGGGCATAAGCCTTAGCCATACCTTCTTGGGTCATAAATTCCTTACTTCGGGCAGTTTTAAGAATAGTGCCACCCCTATTGATAATGTTTGAAACATCAGTTGAAGCCATTTTAAAAATATCTCCTTCTATCAGACCCTGATAACCCCGCCTGATACCATAAACATCGAGTCCGAAATAGTAGCCACTTCTCACTGCCGCCCTTATTGCCGCATTCATACCCGGACTATCGCCGCCTGAGGTAAAAACGCCTATACTTTTTATTTTGTTCATAACCTTACTATTAAATGCACCAAAAAAAATTATGCCGACTCAGCCCTTACAAATAAAACTGAACCACCTTTACAAAACTACCGATTAACCTTTATATGATTGAGATTAATTGAGATTGCTAAATACCAATTTATTGTACTTTCACAAGGTGAAAAACAAACCACGCCTACTACTCTATTTTTTAATTGCGCTTACCTATGCGCTGCAAGCTAATGCCCAGGAGAATACCCGTTCGCCTGAATTGGTCCAGATGTATAATCATGTTGAGGAATTCATAATTGCAAAAAACTATCCGTCTGCAATAACTATCCTGAAACAGGCAATGATTTTGGATCCTGAAAATACCCAATTGCCAGAGGCATTAGGAAGAGTACTCTTCTTAAATGGTCAATATGATGAGGCAATAAATACATTAAAAGCTATTGTGGAGAAAGCGACTGCTGATAATATTAACACCTACCATTATCTGACACTTGCTTACCTATGTGAAGGAAAAACCAAGCCAGCTATGAAATATGCTGATTTGGGACTGGAAAAATTTATTTCCTCCGGTTTACTTTACAATGATAAGGGGAAAATAAATGTGTTAAATGGCAATAACAAGGAAGCACTTACCAGTTACCTAAATGGCATAGACCATAGTTGTATATTTTCTGAAAACTATAAGGATGCTTCGCAAATCTATTTTAAGTACGGCAAAAATCTATTGGGAGCAATCTATCTTGAAATTTATCTCAACCTACCCCATGATACCACCTATGACGATACACTAAAAAAGCAACTTTATCAGGGCTGGGAAAATATATGCAAGTACAATATAGTTGACAAGAACACAAAAAAAGAGAATTCAGTTGCGTTCTGGGAAAAACCTAATTATGAAATGGCAATAAGCACTGAATTATTTGAACTTAGCCCTACTACCAGTGACGGGGTAAGTACCGAAAACTTAACCATGCTAAGAACGAGGTTTGTAATGAACTATCTGAAAAAGTACAGGGCCACTAAGCTTGACTTTGGATTGTTTGATTGGCAAAATGAAATGATTAAGAATGGCAAATTTGACATTTATAATGAATGGCTGTTTGGCAAAGCTGAAAGTGAGGCAGGTTTTAATGCATGGAACACTTTTCATCCCGGTGATATGAATCGTTTCCTTGCTTGGAAAGTGGCTAACCCCTATCCTCCTTTGACGGTATCTTCATTTCTATCTTTCGACTTTGAAGATTTATTTAAAAAACCAAAGAAAGTAAAGGACAAATAAATTTTATTAAATTTATTTTGCTTGTACAATTTGTTCTCCTAATTTTAGTTTAAATATCAAAACCTATGAGACATTTATTTCTTCTTGCATTTACCTTATTCACATTCCTTAGCAACGGATATAGCCAAAAAAAGGAAAACTACTCGAGGGCTAAAATTTATCTGGACGATAAAAGCCATACCCTGATGGACCTGGCAAAGCTAGGTATTGCTGTGGACCATGGTGAACAAAAACGTGATACCTGGTTTATTTCTGATTTCTCTGATAAGGAACTGACCCGTGCCAATAAAGCAGGTTTCAAAATTGATATTATCATAGGTGATGTAGTAAAACACTATCAGGAACAAAATAAAAAAAAAGTCCCATCCACCGCAAGCAAAACCACACTAGTAAATTGCGACCCTAGTAATCTACCCGATCCTTCTCATTTCTATTTGGGCAGCTATGCTGGTGGCTACTTTAGTTATACAGAGATGCTTAGCATATTAGATAGTATGCGCACCCTGTATCCTGGATTTATAAGTGCACGGCAAACGATAGATACTTTCCATACAATAGAAGGCAGACCCATATATTGGGTGAGGGTATCTAATAATCCTGATGTGGAACAGCCTACCAGACCGCAGGCATTGTTCACCTCACTGACTCATGCACGTGAACCTGGTTCATTATCATCTAATATCTACACCCTTTGGTACCTGCTTGAAAATTACAGTAGCGACCCTCAAATAAAAGCTATTCTGGATAATACAGAGTTATATTTTATACCCTGTATGAATCCTGATGGGTATATACAAAATATTACCACCAACCCAGGCGGAGGTGGCATGGTTCGCAAAAACAGGCGACTAAATGTAGATGGCACTTATGGCGTAGACCTTAACCGAAACTATGGTGAGCATTGGGGTTATGATAATATAGGTTCAAGTCCGGTTCCATCTTATGAAACCTTTAGAGGAACATCGGCATTTTCTGAGCCAGAATCAAGGGCGCACCAATGGTTTGCCAATACACATAATTTCAAAGTAGCATTGAGCTACCACACATTTGATAATGTGTTGATATACCCATGGGCGCATATGCCTAGTGCTAGAACAGTAGATTCGTTCCAGTATTCTACATACGGAGGTTATATTACTGAGCATAACCATTATGGATACGGCACTTGTTACGAGACACTTGGATACCTTGCAAATGGTGATTCTGACGAATGGATGTATGGAGACACCACAGCTAGAAAGAAAATATTTGCTATGTGCCCTGAAATAGGAACCTCAGGTGATGGCTTCTACCCTCCTACAGACAAGATTATCCCGAATTGCCAAAACAACCTTTTGGCCAATATTCATACAGCCCTACTAATATTGCCTTTGGCAAAAATAAATTCAACAGATGCAAAAATTCTCACCCAACAAAGTGGACAGCTTCACTATAATATACAGAGATTGGGCATACCCGACACCTCAACATTTACAGTAAGCATCTTACCTTTAAGTAGTTGGCTCACGGTTTCACCAACTCCTCGGGTTTATACTGGGCTAACCATGCTACAAAAAATTGACGACTCTATAAGTTATACCTTGTTAGCAACTACACCAAATGGGCAAAAAGTGAGCTATGTATTGCAGGTAAACAATGGACTATATACAAGCCGTGATACTGTAAGCTTCTACTACGGCAAGCAATACACAATAACTAACCCGTCTAATACCAGCCTTACAGACTGGAATAACTCAGGCTGGGGAGTATGTTTTTCTACCTACCATTCGCCTTATGGTTGCCTACAAAGTAGCCCTACCGGAAATGATAATTACGACTACAATAATGACGCCTCCATCACTACAGCTCATCATATCGACCTAACCCATTCCACCCATGCATACCTTAACTTTTATGCAAAATGGGCTATTGAGGTAAATTACGATTTTGGTATGGTAAGTGCTATAGATTCGGCCACAGGCTATTCCACACCCCTATGCGGCAAGTACACCAAAACCGGCCTTTCGGACATGCCAATATATGATGGTCAACAAATGGATTGGGTGTTTGAAGAAATGGACCTAAGTGATTATCTGGGTAAAAAAATAGATATCCGTTTTGATATGCAGAGCGACAATAGAAATAATTATAAAGGTCTTTATCTGGATGATATAGTAATTACCACTGTTGAGGACAATCCTACCGGGGTAGATAATTTGAATAATTCAATGGTCAAAACCAGTCTATACCCAAATCCAGCGCACAACAATACTACACTATTGATAGAAGGAAATATGCCAAAGGAAGGCACTGTTGCACATATATATGATTGTATGGGCCGTGAAGTAATGAGCCTACCGATATGTGGTAATGAAACCACCATTAATACCAGCACCCTACCTACTAATGTGTATTACCTTAAGGTATGCTACAGGGATGAGTTAATTTCATTGCAAAAGATGGTTATCAATAGATAATCATGATATTAGGTAGGAATAATGTAAATCAGGTACAAGGTTTTCATTTTTTCGTAATTTTACATTATGAAAATTTTTACAGCCGCACAAATCCGTGCCTGCGATGCTTATACGATACATGCCTCAGGAATACAGTCGATAGCGCTAATGGAGCGGGCTGCTGAAAAATGTGTAGAATGGATTGTAGAAAACTTCCCTCCGGACACCTTATTTGTAGCACTATGTGGCACGGGTAATAATGGTGGTGATGGCTTGGCAATTACTAGGCTACTGAATCAAAGAGGCTATGGGGTAAAGGCTTTTTTGATAAAATTCAGCGAGGTACTATCGGCCGATTGCCAAATTAATCTTGATAGACTACAAGCTATTGATACCGACCATGTAAGTATTGTTCAGCCTGATAAGTATATTACAGATATACCTGCCAATATAGTATTTATTGATGCCATACTAGGCACAGGGCTAAGCAGGCCCGTGAGCGGATGGATAGGTAATTTTATAGAACACATCAATAACCTCCCCAATAGAAAAATAGCCATTGATATTCCTAGTGGCTTACCAGCCGACCTGGTGCCAGATGAAGATGCAGCTATTCTAAAGGTACAAGACACACTAAGTTTTCAGTTTTACAAAAGGAGTTTCCTACATGCTGAGTCAGGTAGGTTTGCCGGGAAAATACATATTCTGGATATTGGCCTTGACTCAACTTTTATAAATGCCACCCATACCCAGTACAGGGCTTTTGGGCTAGCCAATGCCAAAGAAATTTACAAAAGCCGTGACCCATTTGGCCATAAGGGTACCTTTGGCAGTGCACTACTTATTGGGGGTACTTATGGTAGGATGGGGGCTATCACCCTATCAGGTAAAGCGGCACTAAGGTCGGGAGTAGGGTTGATTACTATATTAGCACCTGAGTGTGGGTATAACATTTTGCAGACCAGCATACCCGAGGCTATGTGCCATACTAGCGGTGAAAAAGAAATAGAGAATATTAGTGGCTGGGAAAACATGAGTGTGATAGGGATAGGGCCTGGTATTGGTACCGGGGCTAAAACTGCCGCTGCTTTTGCTGCACTATTAGAATCTTGCACCCAACCCATGGTGGTAGATGCTGATGCAATAAACATACTGGCAAAACAACCTGAACTACTAGCCAAATTGCCTCCTGGCTCTATAATCACTCCTCATCCTAAAGAGTTTGAGCGACTGTTTGGCAAGAATACCAACAGTATGAATCAATTGGATAATGCCCGTATCCAGGCTATGAGGTATAATATTACCATAATATTGAAAGGGCATCATACAGCAGTTATCACCAATGAAGGTGAGTGCTGGTATAACATGAGTGGCAATTCGGGAATGGCTAAAGGAGGTGCAGGAGATGTGCTTACTGGTATTGTAACCGGCCTGCTAGCCCAGGGTTATGAAGCGGTTCATGCAGCCTCCTTAGGGGTATACCTGCATGGTTTGGCAGGTGACCTTGCTGCTGCTGAGCTATCGGAAGATGCGCTAAAGGCGGGTGATATTGTAGACTATCTTGGGAAGGCTTTTTTAATGGTTAAAGGTTAGTGATTAGAGGCATTTGAAACCGATTTCAAAAAGCTCAATAAATGTACTATTACCCAATAATCTTGATACAGCAATTCCCCTTGTTGCGAAGGCTTTGAGCCTAGGGAAGGTGGCATGGGGGATATCAAAAAAACAAGCCCACCATATACCTGCCAATGCAGGATTATGGTGGGCTTAATTAGTTATAAGCAGTGTTTACTTTGTACTCTCGTTATTGGTGCGCCATGCTTTAAGTGATGGACAATCACGGTATTCAGGAGCAATTTTGAGGTAAAACGAAGGCAGCTTATTTTTCACCCAGGTAAGCATTTTTTGTTGCTTCTTCTGTGCAAGGGCTACTTCCTGTATGCGGCTATAGTCTTCTACAGTATTTGCTTTATGAGGGGCAGTACGAGAACGCATATAAACTATGCGGCATGATTTTTCACGCTGATCGGTCATAAAGATATGGGGTGGAGAAAACTCTCCTGGCTTAAGGCTATCTATTATCAGCACCATACCAGCATCCAGTTTGGTAACATCCAGATTGGTATTTCCAGTAGTTGGTTCGGCAAGCATACCGCCAGTGCGCTTAGCAGCCTCATCAGTTGAGAATTTGCCTACTGCTTCCTGGAAAGTCATTTTACCGGAAACTAAAAGGTTACGGATACTATCAAGGGTATTTAGGGCTTTCTGGTAATCTACCGAGGTTAGCGATGGTTTTTTTAAGATATGCCTTACATCAGCTTCATCACCTTTACGGTTGATCATCTGAATAATATGGTATCCAAATTTAGTTTTGAAGATTGGAGAAATTTCACCGTTTTGCAACTTGAAAGTTGCAGCAATAAATTCAGGTGCGTATGGACCATTACGGGTAATACCATCATACCGGCCACCATTGTCACGGCTTCCAGGGTCATCGCTATAAGCAGTTAATAATTCAAAATCCGCACCCTCTTTCACTATTTTATCACGCAACTCTTCCAAACTCTTATGTGCGAACTCAAGCATTTCGGTACTTACTGGTGGGTCAATCACTATTTGTCCCAATTCTACAGAAGCAGGAAAAAAGGGCAAACTATCTACAGGTATTTTCTTAAAAAAGGCTTCAACTTCAGCAGGTGTAATTTTAGAATTTTCAAGCACCTGGTTTTGCATTTTTTCAGCAATCATCTGCTCTTTTACTGTTTCACGGTTTTCTTCCTTCATCTGGTAAATAGACTTACCCGACAACTGCTCCAGTTTTTCTTTAGAGCCATACATCTGCATAAAGTAACGTACCCTATTATCTAAAGTACCCTCTACATCATCATCACTCACCATCACACTATCACGCTCGGCTTGTTCTACCAGCATTTTGCGGGTAATCATTTGTTGCAATATCAGACATTTTTCAGAATCACCCAAAGCAGGGTTCATTTGGCGGGCCTGCAACAATTCAGTTTCGAGCTCAGATTGCAGGATTATGCGGTTTTTACCCACTATTACCAGAATCTTATCAGCACTTTCCTGTGCACGAACAAAGGTAGCAGACGAAACCACAAGGACCAGTAAAGCCACCCTGCCCAAACCCCTGAATATATTAGTAGTAAATAAACTCATGATATAAAATACAAAAATACGCAAGTGGCAAAAATAGTTTATTTACAGTCTTTATACGAATGATAGGTATATTTTAACTTTTGCTTGCCACTTGCGGGAATGGTTGATTATTAATGGTGAATTGTTAACACCCAGTGAACTGATTATGTAATACAAGTAAACTAAAAAGTAAAGCCATAGGAAAATTCAAACCCTATCAATAAGATTTTTAATTCCGGTAGGTGAACCATTACAATAAACACTATTTTTACCGAAATAATAGCAATATGAAATCAATGTTTCTTGGCCTTGCCACCTTATTGGCATTAGTAGTAAGTACCCCATCTATAACCTTTGCGCAGTATGAGAGCAAATTGGTACCTGGCAATCAATTACCATCGGCAGAAGTGAGCATGCTGAATGCTAATGGTGCATCTACAACACTTAAGGCCGCCTCAAAAGAAAACGGACTACTGGTAATGTTCTCTTGCAATACTTGTCCCTTTGTTATCAAAAACGAAGCCACTACCAAAAAAACTATAGAATTTGCCACTGCCCATAAAGTCGGCATGGTAATCATCAACTCAAACCAGGCAAAACGTAATGATGAAGACTCCTACCAGGCCATGAAAAAATATGCAAAAGAACAAGGATATACTGTACCCTACCTTGTAGATGATGCTTCGAAACTCGCTGACCAATTTGGAGCTAACCATACCCCGGAAATCTTCCTGTTTAATAATAAGGGCATGCTGGTTTATAAAGGTGCCATGAACGATAACCCATCTAGCCCCGAAAGTGCTAAAAAGGTTTATATTGAAGATGCCATAAATGCCTTAGTTGCAGGTAAAGAAATCGATCCTAAAACTACTAAGTCTATAGGATGTAGTATTAAGAGAAAGGCCTAAGGTTCCAAGGGGTAAGGTGGGATAGTGGTCTAATCATTTATATTGGCATGTAGGATGGCTGTAGGTGATATCTACTTCTATACTCGCATTAATTTGGGCTAAAGCCCCCATCATATTACCTAATTTTCCCCGGCCTAAAGGCCGGGGCTACTAAAAACAGTATATTACAGTCAGTAATTTAACCACAAAAATGAGACCCTATTTATAGCCGTTACTATTTAACTTTACTACTGAATAACTTGATTAAACCACAATTCCCGCATTTAGTAGTGCGGGAATTGTGGTTTAATCAACAATATTATTCAAATCTACTTACCTCCTCTGCTTGCTGATAAAATCATTGAGGGATTGCCTGCTGGCATCGAAACTGAAAATATTGGCTATTTTGTAGTAAGTACCTGGG
>CANGSR010000204.1 GCA_947456055.1 Chitinophagaceae bacterium | reverse complement strand
GGTGCGGTAGCTATTACCTATAGGGCAGGTATCGGCGGGCATCCCTATCTATTTGCAATTGTATTTGCTTTCCTACTTTTACTAGCAGAATACTTGAGAAATAATTCAGTAAGAAAATCAATTCCATTAATCCAAAACATATAATCATGTCATTTCAAGCATACCTCGATAATATTCAAAAGAAAACAGGCAAAACACCTGATGACTTTAAAAAACTAGCCGAAGAGAAAGGCTTTATGAAAAATGAACAATTGGTTGAAAACCTGAAGGCAACACAGGTACTTGATTGGCTTAAGGGTGATTTCGGACTAGGACATGGGCATGCAATGGCTATTTATACTTTGTTTAAGGGGGAGAAACGGGAATAGGATTGTTGTTTAATTTGGAAGGTTATTGGGGGGACTAGGACTTTAAAAATCTTGCTAACCACGCCGGATGGACAAAATTTCGCTATCCCATTCAAAAATCTTCAATAATTTTGCATTTAAACTATCTATATTATGGGCTTCGTTTATGCTGATATTGAACTAATAAATGGTGAGGATCTGATGATGGCCCGAAACCATATGATTGGTGAGGATGAGGTAAGGAGGTTCCCACTGAACATTCTGGTTGATTCAGGGGCTCATCAATTAGTATTGAACGAAAATATACAGGAACAGCTAAAACTACCTGTACTTGGAAAAAAGAAGGCCCAGATGGCTGATGGAAGAATTATAGAATGTGATGTAGTAGGCCCGGTGGAATTGAGATTTAAAAACAGGGAAACAACCTGTAGGGCAATTATACTTCCCGGTGATGTGGAACCCCTGCTAGGTGTAATACCAATGGAGGATATGGATGTTTTGATTCACCCATTGCGCAATGAGCTAATAGTAAATCCTGAACATCCTTATTATGCGCAGGTGAAGGTGAAGTAGTGATTATTGTCGTTTTATTATAGATGAATATTTTGATGGCGGGGAATATAAACCTTGTCAGTAGATTTTTCTTGCTAACCTCGCCGTAACCACCCCAGTTATAATGAACTGTTCCAGTTCATTATAACGTCCCCTCCTAAAAACAGGAGGGGAGTTCCACCATCGCCTAAACTACTTAAAATCAACACTATACGAATTGACTTATTATTTACTGTTTGTAAAATTCAGGCAATATGCACTATGTTTGTAAAAATACAAATTCGTAAACATATATTTTTTAAGCTCCCCTTACTGCTTAAACTCAGGTGGTAATATCAAGGTAAATATACTGCCCTTGCCTGGGGTGCTTTCTACCCTTATTTTTCCGCCATGGGCATCTACTATGGCTTTTACATAGCTTAAGCCAAGGCCAAAGCCTTTTACATTGTGGAGGTTGCCGGTGTGGGCACGGTAGAATTTCTCGAATATGCGGGATACCGTTTCGGAGTCCATCCCAATGCCATTGTCTTTCACCTTTATGGACAGCATGCCATTACCTGTATTCAGGGTTTCCAGTATTATCTGGGGTGCCTTTTCAGAGTATTTCATAGCATTATCGAGCAGGTTGAAAATGATATTGGAGAAGTGTACTTCGTCGGCCTCTATAATGTGGTTGGTGGCGTTGAGTCTTAGCTCTAATCCACCATTTTTCTCTTGTATCTGCAGGGCAAGGTTGTCGGCTACTTTTTGTATTACCTGATGGGTATCCAGTTGCTGTAAATTTAGTTTTATTTCTTCCTTTTCAAGCCTTGCGGCCTGTAGAATTTTTTCTACCTGCTTATTCATTCGCTTGTTTTCTTCTTTAATCATGCTGCTGTAAATCTTAATTTTATCAGCATCATGAATCACTTTTTCGTTGGTAAGGGCATCAATGGCAAGAGATATGGTGGCCAGCGGGGTTTTAAGCTCGTGGGTCATATTGTTGATGAAGTCGCTCTTTATTTCAGAAAGTTTTTTCTGGTTGAAGAGGGTGCGCACCGTAACCGCAAATGCAAGGATAATGATAGAAGTAAATAATATGGAGGCAAGGATAATAGACCACATTTGCTTGATGACCACTCCCCTGTCTTCAGGAATAATGAGGAATAATGTCTCTTGATGCACCGATGACTGGTCGCCGGTAAGGCTTATGGTATTAGCACTGGATATATCCTGCATCTTAAAACCATCTGATGAAAAGACGGTATTTTTGAAAATATCCTCGATACAAAATTCAAATGGCTGCTTGATATTGTTTTCAATAAGCACCCCTTCTATAATCTTTTTGAGTTCATCCCGGGTAAAAAAGCCCTGGGTGGTAAACCTGCTTTCCAGCTCGTGCTGCTTGCTCACCTTATCGAAAAATATGGTGCTTTGCTTGGCCAGGAAATGGTTTTGGATTTCTTCGGCCGACTTTTTGAGGGATAGTTCCACCTCACGCTGAAACTCATCATGCTTTAGTTGTATGGCGTTTCTTATCCACGACATCTGAATCAGCAGTATACCTACTACCGATAGCGTAATGAGCACAACAATTAATGGGAAAACTCTCTTCATTGGGTTACAAATGTACGTTGACCATGTTTATGGCCAATTGTGACAATATACGGTTTAACGCTGAATTAAAATAAAATTTGTTAAAAAATGTTTGGGGAATGGTTGAGTGATGTGGGTTTGTTAGTTGATAATGCGATAAGAATTGGGGGGGGTATCCGGATAATTATATAACATGCCCCTATGCATTGGGGTTTGGCTAAAGCCAATTCATTTTTGGTCTTTTCCCCGACCTAAAGGTCGGGGCTACTTAAATAGGTCCTTTGAAAATGTGGTAAAAGTAAGAGCATTAGTAGATCCTATTACTTCTAAGGCAAAATATTCACCCATATCCCTACTTCGGTATGCAAGTATAGCTCATCAATCTCCTGGTCGTCGAGGGCTATACATCCGGCCGTCCAGTCTTCGGCTTTAAATATTGCTGATAGGGCACCTTTGCCATTGGGAAGGCCATGAATTTTTATATCTCCGCCAGTGGGTTTGCCAGCTTTGCGGGCATATATTCTATCCCGCTCGGAAGGATAGGAAACGCCCAGGCATTTGTGATATTGGCTGTGCGGATTTTTGCCATCTACATGATACATTCCCTCAGGTGTTTTACCATCTCCCTCAAAATGTTTGGCACCTATGGGTTTGGGACCAAGGGATACTTTATAGGTTTTAAGCAGGGCAGATTGGTTATAGACCTTCATTTGCCTTTTGGACTTATAAATCACAATACTATCCACATTCTCAGTAAGGGGAAGATTTTGATATTTGCCTAGTGGCTTCGATTTGGTTTTGGACTTGCATGCAAAAACCAGGCTGAACAAAAAAACAAAAAAGACCATGAGGCGCAGCATAGCAAATAACCTTTGCAAATAGACACCGAATAGTCCCTTTTCCATAATGCCTTGAAATTTTTTATAAATCTATCAATCTTTTTTCAGAAGATTTACTAGAGAATGATGCTTAAATAAATTATATCATTTGACTTGTCCTTTTCCTTTTCTGCCGCATTGAAAAAGTCATTAAATAGGCTCTGTTTGCAAATATAGTAGTAACATATTTTCACTTTCCTAATCCAAAGCCTCGATATGCGCTGCTCCTACGGAGCAGGTTCCGTTTGTTATATGTTTTTTCTACAAAGCCATTGGCACCTACGGCGCCAACGACACTAAAATAATCATTATTTGGAAAGGAGTTAATTTTCATTGCTAAAAAATACTGGCCACCTAGCTTTCCGAAAGCTTTATGGATTGCGCCAAGCATAAATGAAAAAATAACTGCGCAAAATAGAATACTTTATTTAAGCAATTTTTCCAGTGCCTGATTCATTTTATTGAACTGAAATTCAAAGCCTTCCTTTAGGAACCTGGTGGGTAATACCCAGCGGCTTTTGAGTAACAATTCGGTTTCTGTGCCGTGAATTATGGCAGCAATCTCTAGCAACCAAGCAGGGGCTGGGATGCCTAATGGCATTTTATAGATTGCTCTAAGCATGCGCATAAAAGCATGGTTGGGCTGGGGATCGGGGGCTGCGGCATTGTAGATTCCGGTTTTGTCTTTATGGTCATAGAGCCATTCAACCATGCGGCATAGGTCGGTTATGTGCACCCAGCTAAACATTTGCCTGCCATTGCCCTGCTTACCACCTACTCCCAGCCTTGCCAACCATGAATAGGGTACCAATACCCCACCCTTGCCAAATACTATGGCCATCCTTAGGATAACCTTACGGGTATTTGGCAATTCAATTTTATTGAATGCAGCCTCCCAAGCCTTACATACCTGCACAGAAAAATCATTTTCTATTTCACCTGTAAACTCATCCTGTGGCCTGTCTTCGGCATGGCGGTAAATGGTGGTTGATGCTCCGTTAATCCACAATTCGGGTAGATTGTGCATAAGCCTTACCGCCTCGCCTAACAATCGGGTAGCATCTACCCTGCTCTCCATTATCTCGGCTTTGTTGCGGGAATTGTAGCGGCAGTTGACCGTGCGCCCAGCCAGATTGATGAGCAGATTGCACCCGGCAAGGCTGCCAGTCCAGGTACCAAGGGTTTTGGCATCCCAGTGCACCATTTCCACATTAGGTATTTGCTCGGTGCTGCCATAGGTATTGTTGGGACCATTGGGAATATTGCGGGTAAGGATGATCACCTTATTATCAGCTGCCCACATGCGGGCCATTTGCATACCTATAAACCCACTGCCACCGGCTATTACTATTTTTAGATTTTTCATAAAATCATTTTTTGAAGTTTTGGGGATAATGAGGCAGGATTGCCCTGCCTCATTTTTGATACCCCTTTTTCTAACCTTCTTTATTATATTTTACATTGCCTATTTCAACGAAACTTATTATTCCATATCCAATGCCCAGAAAGGGGCTGGTGATTAGTAGAATGTACATAAAGGCTCTATTGATATTTTGCATTCTCCATTCATAATCAGTTAGATGAATGTAAGGTATACAAAGTGAGAAAACAAATAATAGGAGAGCTACAATAGTATATGATATTAGGATAGTCTCGTAAATGATACGTTTGCTTGACCTATATTTTGAAGATAGAAAAAACCTATTGACTATGCAACTTAAAAATTGAGTTGTGCCTAATGAAGGAAAAGTGAGAACCATATAATACCACATACCAGTAGCAACACCAGATACAAAAGGTATTAGCACACATAAAACCTGCAATCCAAAGTCGACTATCTTCAATATATACCGGGTGCTCATAATTATAGATTTTCAGGATTTACTCTGTAGTCGTAGGGTTCGTTGTTTCTTTTGTCAATGAGGGCACGTTTGCGCAGACGGAAGAAAACAAACATATTGAAGAAGTGCATACCACCAAGAATGAGAATTATGGCTCCTATTTTAAGGCTAAGTACTTCAATTAAAATTCGGGCACTAATAATTTCCTCTGCAACCCTAAGAGTGTAAACTGCATAACCGATATTGACCAGGTAAAACCCTACTAGCAGCAGATTGTTGACGGCATCGGCAAGGTCTTTATTGCCATGAAAAATGTCAATTAGGAAAACTTTTCCATTCCTAAAAAGGGTATAGGCTACCCAAACTGTTACTACGATGGTTATGGCTGTGTAAAGCCCATAAAGCAAAATGATGTTGTTGTTCATAAAAATTGGTTTTAAAATTGAGTGAAGAAAAAATGATTGATAATAAACAGATATAAAATAACATCCCCCTAACCCCCTTCGCTTTCGCACTTAACCCGCTCCCCAAGGAGGAATTGCGGCTTCAAGATTATTGGGCTGGTTATCATTTATTGAGCTTTTTTGATTGTTGGGTGGTTAAGAAATTTCCTGTGATTTAAACTCATACCACCTTTTGAATGGTTTGGTGTTAATTGCTAGCTAGTGTCGTCCATGATTGAAATAGTTTTAAATGATTTCTACAAAAATTGAACTAATTATATTTTCAGAATTTTTTGAAACTTTATTTGCTTTTAAAAACCGGCTGCCCGGTTTGAATGTTTATTTATTGAGTACTTTTTACGAATATCGACTAATTACTAAATACTAATTACTACCTACCAAATCACTTAAAAATCTTCAGCAACGTACCAGTAAACCAATGTTCATCCATTTTCACCATATTATCTACTACCCTACTCGCCTGGTCGGCAAATTTTTGGATATCATTTACCACCTCAAGGAAAGTCTTTATTTCAGGATCTTTAGGGTCGCCTTCTATTACTTTTAGCTGGTTCATCCCCTCTAGGATTGGTTCTACTTCCCTGCGTTTGCGTTCCTTAATAATCCGCATAGCCACACCCCAGATGTCTTTTTCGGCGAAAAAGAATTCTTTGCGCTCACCGGGTTTCAGCACTTTTTCTACTATACCCCAATCCATTAGTTCACGCACATTCATATTGGTATTGCCACGGCTTATCTGCAATTCCTGCATTATTTCATCGGCACTCAGGGCTTCAGGCGAAACAAGTAGTAAGGCATGTATCTGGGCCATTGTGCGGTTGATACCCCATTGTGTTCCCAGTACGCCCCAGTTCTGTATAAATTGCTTTTTGGCCTCATCCAGTTTCATGACCCAAAGATAGGATGATATTTCTGAACTTTCAAACTTTTCTGAAAGTTTAATTTTAGATTTTTTTTTGGGGGGGTGATTGTATAGATGCGACGACATTGAACCAGCTTCGGGGTTCTTACATGGATTGGTTTTTAATCCGCCGGTTGCACCGGCGGCTATTCACATTCAAGCCCTATCGGGCTTGTTGTATTTTATTGGATTAATTAAATGACATAACCTAAGGAGTTTAATTTCGACTCAAAAAAGATAATATCACCCCTTCAGGGTTTAATCCCATTTTGGTAGGTATTTCCTATAATCATACCAACCCTTCGGGTTTAAGAAAAACGTAATTTACCATGAAATCATTAACAAATATCATCAGAAATTCGCATCGAATTACTAATTTCGTATAATAATCATGGTAAAATTAGATTCAAATACTGAACAAAGGCTGATTCAACTCCGCAACAAGATTGAATCAAATAACGCAAATCTTGACGATTACAGCGAATATGAAACCATATTAACCAATACCGGAAAATTCTCAAAAGACGATATCCTGGGCAGGCTGAAAAAATATGGCTTTATGGATTGGAAAGACTATTATTCTGCCCGTCAGGCCAAGATATTTAGTGATAAAAAAGTAATTAACAAAAACACTGAAGGTGAATTATTAGGTAGCATCCTCGGGCTTGGCCTTGGGGTTATCCTATTATCAAAAATGGCTACTGTAGCCAGATAGCATCAAATTGTAAGTTAGCTATCAACATAATTGCTCGTCAAAGTATCAAGACAATTATATAATGTCACAATTCCCTCTTTGCACATTGCAGAACCTATTATCTTTGCAACATGAGTAAGGAAATTGTTGTGAGCGGCATACGCTCTACCGGGCATTTACACCTGGGTAATTATTTCGGGGCTATACAGAACTATATCCTGATGCAGGATACTTATGACTGCTATTTTTTTGTAGCTGATTATCACTCTCTTACTACGCACCCCGACCCTAAAGACCTGAAAGCAAATGTTTTCAGGGTAGTAGCCGAAAACGTGGCTAGCGGACTTGACCCCGATAAGGTGGCCCTGTATGCGCAGAGCGACGTTCCTGAAATTCCGGAGCTATACCTGATGCTGAATATGATGGCCTATGTAGGTGAACTGGAAAAGGTGCCTACATTTAAAGAGAAGGTGCGCTCACAACCCGATAATGTGAATTCGGGCCTGCTAACCTATCCGGTATTGATGGCTGCGGATATATTGATACATAAGGCTGTAAAAGTACCAGTGGGCAAAGACCAGGAGCAACACCTGGAGATGGCACGTAATTTTGCTCATAGGTTCAATACCCGTTATGGGCAATTGTTCCCCGAACCACAGGTTTTCAGGTTTAATAAAGAAGCTGTGAAAATAATGGGTCTTGATGGCAATGGGAAAATGAGCAAGAGCGAGAACGTAAATGCCACTATCTACCTGAGTGATGATGATGCCACCATACTTAAGAAAATAATGAAGGCTAAAACTGACCAGGGCCCAAGCGAGCCAAATGCAGAAATGCCTGATTTTATACAAAACCTCTTCCTGCTGCTGCAATTGACTGCGAGTGCAGATACTGTAGCCACCTTTAAAGATGCCTACAACAATTGCAATATAAGGTATGGCGATTTGAAAAAGCAGCTAGCCGAGGACATGGTGACTTTTGTGAAACCTATTCGTGAGCATGCTGCCGACCTGCAAAAGGATGAAACCCGCTTGAGGAAAATACTGAAGGAAGGGGCTGAAAAGGCAAGGGAAAGCTCAAGGAAAACAATTGAAGAAGCGAGGAAGCTAATAGGGATAAACTATTATTAATTGGGGTAAAAAGGGCGAAACTTAGGTTTTACCTGATTTTTTTTATTATTTTGGCACCATTGCCTCCTAATACCTTATTTATATAGCGCACCAATTTTGGCTAAAGCCAATTTATATAACCTATTATTCCCCGCCTAAAGGCCGGGGCTACTATTGCGAGGTTGAACAAGTGCATTAATTTGCGCTTATGAATTGCTGAAAAACCATATTAAGCTACAGGCTTTTTAAATTTTTACTTTTAAATTTGACAACTGCGTAGTGTTTTGACTTTTGACTTTTAACTTTTTAATTTGTAAAAAACATTGTCCCAGAAAAAGATAACCAAGCATATTGCGATTGCCGGCAACATAGGTTCGGGTAAGACAACATTGACTACATTGTTGGCTAAGCATTATAAATGGACTCCGCATTACGAGGACATTGAACATAATCCCTACCTTGTAGATTTTTATGAGGATATGCCCCGCTGGGCCTTCAACCTGCAGGTATACTTCCTCAATACCCGCATT
>CANGSR010000203.1 GCA_947456055.1 Chitinophagaceae bacterium | reverse complement strand
TCATTTTTACTCCCCGGAATATTAGAATGAGCCAACTCATCTACAATTACCACCTTAGGATGTAATAATAAAATAGCCTGAACATCTAATTCATCCAGTTTTTTGCCCTTATAAAACACCTCCCTGCGGGGAATAATTGGAAGCCCCTCTACCAAAGCGGCAGTCTCGGTACGGCCATGAGTTTCTACAAAACCAACCTTGATATTTACCCCATTGCGCAACAAGGTATGCGCCTCCTGTAGCATGCGGTAAGTTTTCCCCACACCGGCACTCATCCCAATATAGATTTTAAGCCTTCCCCTTGATTCCTTGCGGATCAACTCTAAAAACTTTTGCACCTTACTTTCCTTATCATCCATTGGCTAGACTGTTTTATCTTCTTCTCTAATTAAATGGATATCACCAGGTTCCTGGATAATGAGTGGCACACGCTCCACAGTTACATTATTGTAATCAAGCCCGAAAGCAGCCGGGTCAGGCAGGCTTATTTTATCCAAAATGAAATAAAGCTTCATCAATAAGCCTTTCCAGAAGGGCAATTGATTTTCAAATGATAAGAAACTTTTCATTACCACAAACCTAAAATCGCCACAAGGTTCACCTGTAACAGGCATGCAATAGTTTTTATTGAATTGTACTTCTTTGTTTGCCATCATTTCCATCACTATTTTCTTCAGGTATAAATTGATGCGGGGTACTACCCTGAAACCTAATTTGAACCGGACATAGATAATATCATCCTTAGCCAAAACCTTGGTTGTATAACTCATGGTATAAGGTGCATCATCTACATCAACATGCACAAACCAGTATATGTCAGCCCGCTTAGGTAATTGGTTGAATATAGATTGAACAATTCTCTGTTCAATTCCTGATGGTTTTTCAGCAGAAGTCAAATAAATAAGATGTGTGGCATATTTTGGTACAGAAGTATCGTTACTCAATTGGACCATTGGTGCCACAAATGATTCAAGCCGAACAAATTTCTTGTACTTGCTCTTAAATTTCCGGCCTGCATGCCACACATACATTACTGTGATTATTATTAAACCTATCAACATAGATAACCAGCCGCCATGCTCAAACTTCTTCATATTGGCCACCAGGAAGGTCAGTTCTATAACCAAATAGACCACCAAAACAGAATAGACAAAAAGTTTAGGGTACTTATTAGCTTTGAGATAGTTGGTTAACAATATGGTAGTCATCAACATAGTATAGGTAACCGATAGACCAAAAGCAGCTTCCATATTAGATGATTCCCTGAAATATAAAACCATGCCAATACACCCGGCCATCATGAAATAATTAATAGATGGGATATACACCTGTCCCCTGAGGTCTGATGGGAAGATGGTATGCATCTTAGGCCAAATATTCAAACGGATTGCCTCATTTATTAAGGTGTATGTGCCACTTATTAATGCCTGGCTGGCAATAATGGTAGCCAATGTAGCAATAAGTATACTTGGTATCAAGAACCATTTGGGCACCATACCATAAAATGGGTCTATACTTGCCAAGGTTTGGCCAATGTGATTTCGCAATAAGGCCGCTTCACCAAAGTAGCATAGCAGAAGAGCTACCTTAATACAAATCCAGGCTAGCTGTATGTTCTTTCTACCTACATGACCCATATCGGCATATAATGCCTCGGCACCTGTTGCACAAAGAAAGACCCCACCTAGTACCCAGAAACCACCAGGATAAAGTACTATCATGCGGTAGGCATAGATTGGGTTGATAGCTTTAAGAACAGATAAATCTTTAATCAAAAAACTAAATCCTAATATTGAAATCATTGTAAACCATACCACCATCGCCGGACCAAAGAATTTCCCTATGCTACCAGTACCTGTGCGCTGGAATAAAAAAAGTGCAACCAAAATGCTTATGGTAATAGGTATAATGGGTATATCTGGTTGTAGCCCCCTTAAGCCTTCTATAGCTGACGTAACAGATATGGGTGGGGTTATCAAACTATCTGCCATCATAAAACTTCCTCCTGCTATAGCAGGCCAAATGAGCCATTTAGATTGCCGTCTGATAAGGGCATATAATGAAAAAATGCCACCCTCACCATTATTATCAGCACGCATTGTTATTAAAACATACTTAAAGGTAGTCTGGAAGGTAAGAGTCCAGAATATTGCGGAAACACTTCCAAGTATCAGCTCATTGGTGATGATATGGTCGCCTAAAATGGCACGGTAGGTGTATAATGGCGAAGTTCCAAGGTCGCCAAAGACGATACCCATTGCAATGAGCATTCCAGCAAAGCTTACCTTCTTAATATCCAGATGATTCATAACAATAATAGAATTAGAACAATACAATACAACCACTAAAAATAGATATGGCCCGCAAAAAGCAAAGCCATATCCGTACTACACCCTCAAAAGATTTAATTATAGTATATGCATTCCTACAACCTGAATAACAGCGCCATAATAACCCTATTCTCAGATGTGGTTAAATCTGGTCTCCATGATGGTGGTAATGTTGCCGTTGTGTATCCAGTTGGTGAAGTAACGCCTCCAGGACCGGCAAAATATGGCACATCAGCTTCACGGTGAACGAACTCAATCCTGCATTCAAAACTTTGGTTCAGCATCCAGCTTATATTAGTTGAGCAATCCCATCCTGTAAACTTGTCACCAGGGTTTGCTGTAAATGGATATGCACCTTCGGTTTGGGTAGGATTATTAGGATTTGGCAAAGGACTAGCCTGACCTGTAGGAGCTAATACCAGGTATCGACCAGGGTTTTTCATCCATCCACCGCCAACGCACCATGCCAGTTTATTCTTGGCAAACCACACCCTATTATAAACCATCCAACTTGCAAAATATTGTGCAGGATTGGTGGCACCACCATCACTAAGGCCATTTACACCAGCACCTTTTTCAAATCCAAAATCACCTGTTAATGAAAAGGCCATTCTTGTTACGCCTTTTGATTCAGGATGGTTATAGTATCTGTATAACAAACTATTATCAGAATGGAACCTGTGCCTGCCCGGAAGGCCTGCCACGTCACTACCCCAATAATCATTGGTCAATAATTTCATGTTTGAGTTGGGTATCCAGGTAATATTACCCCCCAAACCTGGCATTTCGTTGAACATACCGTAGCTCTGCCAACCATTAATAACCCAACCTTCAACTTTAAGATGAGGAGTAGGATAAAGCTGAACACGGATACCATTAAAAAACCATGGTGTATTATCAGATGTAAAAGAAGCCTGGTATTCCCAATTTTCAGCCTGGTAATAGGAATTCAAACCGATATAGGACATGAACATACCACCATCAATATTTAGGCCATGCATTACATTAAAATGGTAACCGGCATAGGCCTCACTAATATAGCGATACACATCGGCCATATTGTATTGGCCACGGTATGGACTAAAGTCATTCCTTGGAACAATAGTAGACCGGGTGCCAAACTGGGTCATAATCCTACCGTGGGCATCTCCAAAAACGAAATCCCCACCGATAGCTGCTACTGAAACTTCCATTTCATCATTTCTACCCAATGCTGTTGAACCTACTACTGTATGGTCAATTGGTCTGTTTCCCGAATGGGTCACATTGGCATCAACCAAAATGCTCCAATTGACGTATTTAGATTGCAACACTGCCGAATCCCGCCTATCGCTACCGTTGTACCACGATTGATCCATACCTTCGAATGGCACCTGCGATTTTGGTTCTTTCATTTCCCCAACTTTTTTCACTGCACCCTCAACTGCACCTTCACCTAATCCCTGGCTAAAACCTTGATGTGTAAGCATTGTAGCCGCCAAAGCCAATAATGCTATTTTGTTTTTTTTCATTGTAAACCGATTTTGTTGTAAATAATAGATTCATTTTAAATTTTCAAGCATTACATTCAACTTAAGGACATTTATTTTTGATGGTCCGAACATTGAAAGAAAAGGTCGCTCAGTCTGGTTATCAATCAGTGAATATAATTTATCCTCTGCAATATGCCTGGTAGCTGCAATCCTTTTCACCTGCACTTTAGCTCCCTGTATACTAATGTCGGGGTCAAGACCGCTGCCACTAGCTGTAACCAAATCTGAAGGTATTTCTGATTTTGCTATACCCGGATTATGCACCATAAAGGTATCAATTCGTTTTTTAACATCTTCCTGATATTCCTCATTATATGGCCCTTTATTGCTTCCACCCGACCCTGCTGCATTGTATGCAACTGCCGACGGTCTGGAATAGAAGTATTTATCATCAGTGAATTTTTGCCCTATATTGGCATAATATTTTTTACCATTCACATTTATCACCTCACCTTCTCCATTGTTGGGTGTTACACATGCTATTCCCCAAATGATGAGTGGATAAATTCCGGAAAATAGGATTAGGCAAATAATTGATAGTAAAAATGATGGCAATAATTCCTTTTTCATTGTTTTTATATTTTAGGTCAGTTATAAATAATTTTACATAAATAAACCTACAAACAGGTCGATAATCTTGATACCAATGAATGGCAGTATAATACCTCCAAGACCATATACTAGTAGATTCCGCCTTAATAATGCACTTGCACCAATCGGCTTGTAGGTAACACCTTTCAGGGCTAGAGGTATAAGCATTGGGATAATAATCGCATTGAATATCACAGCAGATAAAATAGCGCTCTGTGGAGAATGAAGGTTCATAATGTTCAGGCTTTGCAGGGCCGGAATGGAAACTATAAACAGAGCAGGTACTATTGCGAAATATTTGGCAACATCATTGGCAATTGAGAAGGTAGTTAATGTTCCCCTGGTCATTAATAATTGTTTACCAATTTCCACAATTTCAATCAATTTGGTAGGGTCATTATCAAGGTCCACCATATTACCCGCTTCCTTGGCTGCCGATGTACCGCTATTCATTGCTACACCTACATCAGCCTGGGCCAGGGCAGGAGCGTCGTTTGTGCCATCACCCATCATTGCTACCAGCTTACCGGTTGACTGCTCCTTACGGATATAATCCATTTTATCTTCTGGCTTAGCCTCTGCAATGAAGTCATCTACCCCAGCCTTTTCAGCTATAAACTTTGCAGTAAGCGGATTATCACCGGTAACCATCACTGTCCTTACACCCATTTTCCTCAACCTATCGAACCTGTCCTGGATACCTGGTTTGATGATATCCTGTAGTTCTATCACTCCTACAACATTGTTGTTCTCAATAACAACCAGTGGAGTGCCACCATTAGAAGATATTTTAGTAACATCTGTAGCCGTTTTCTCCGGGAATTTATTACCAGCAAGTTCCACCATTTTCTTCATGGAATCGTAGGCTCCTTTCCTGATACTTGTATTCCCGAAATCAATACCACTGCTTTTGGTTTCAGCGGTAAACTTTATGAACTGGGGATTCTCAATCTTATAGGATAATGGCAAAATACCCGCTAATTCTATTATAGATTTACCCTCAGGGGTATCGTCTGAAAAGGAGCTAAGTACTGCATTTTTAATAAAATGTTGTTCATCAATGCCAGGTGCAGGATAGAAATTGGTTGCCTTACGGTTACCAATGGTTATTGTACCAGTTTTATCTAATAAGAGTACGTCAATATCTCCTGCTGTTTCAACTGCTTTACCCGATTTGGCTATTACATTGGCCCTTAGTGCCCTGTCCATACCCGAGATGCCAATTGCTGATAGTAGGCCACCAATGGTTGTGGGTATCAGGCAAACAAATAATGAAATATATGCAGATACCGGAATTGGAGTTTTAGCATATTGGGCAAAAGGATGGAGGGTAACGCATACAATAATGAATACCAAAGTAAACCCTGCCAAAAGAATGTTCAACGCAATTTCATTTGGTGTCTTTTGCCTTGTAGCACCCTCTACAAGTGCTATCATCTTATCCAGAAAACTTTCGCCCGGCTCTGTAGTAACCCTTACTTTAATTTTATCTGAAAGTACTTTAGTACCACCGGTTACTGATGATTTATCACCACCAGACTCACGAATTACAGGGGCTGACTCACCAGTAATAGCTGATTCATCAATTGTAGCAATTCCCTCTACAATCTCACCATCAGTAGGAATAATGTCCCCTTTTTCACAGATAAAGAAGTCCCCTTTTTCCAATTGTGAAGATGGAACTACCTTGACTTCATTGAGGAACATCTCACCAATATGGATTATTTTCTTGGCAGGTGTTTCTTCCCTGGTTTTCCTTAGCGTGGCGGCCTGTGCTTTACCCCTAGCCTCGGCAAGTGATTCGGCAAAATTTGCAAATAATAAGGTTGCCAACAGGATAAGAAAAATGATGAAGTTATAGGTAAATGAACCCTGGTGCGATTCGCCTCCAAGAATCCAAAAACACACTGCTAACATGATGACCATTCCAATTTCCACTGTGAACATCACCGGATTGCGGAACAATATCCTGGGATCTAATTTAATAAATGATTGTTTTAGTGCCTCAATTGCAATATCACCCTGCAACAAGCCTGCACCTTTCTTATTTTTCATGAAATATTATTGAACTAATAAATAAAATTAATGTCTTGTAAATAACTCGGCAATGGGGCCAAGGGCCAGAGCAGGGAAGAAAGCCAAGGCAGCAATGATTATTTTAACTGCAAATACTAGAAGGCCAAATGTTGATGTATCTGTTTTAAGGGTACCTCCACTTTCTGGTATATACTTCTTTTGTGCCAGCAAACCAGCAATAGCAACAGGGCCAATGATGGGTAAGTAGCGTGAAAAGAGCAAGACTATACCAGCCGTAATATTCCAGAACGGATTATTATCAGCTAATCCCTCAAACCCGCTACCATTATTGGCCGAACATGAGGTATATTGGTAGAGCATTTCACTAAAGCCATGATAGGAAGGGTTATTGAACCACCCTATGGCATTGTGCTTGCAATTAGCATCGGTGAACCACCAACCCATATCGGTATTATGTGCGGCTAAATAACTGGAAATAGCAGTGAACACTAATATAAGGAAGGGATGGAAAAGGGCTATTATCATAGCAATCTTCATTTCACGGGCTTCTATCTTTTTGCCTAAGAACTCGGGCGTTCTTCCCACCATCAATCCACCAATGAATACAGCCAATATCACATAGATGAAGAAATTAAGGAAACCGACCCCAACACCGCCATAGAAAGAATTAATCATCATTCCCAACAACATATTCATACCTGAAACCGGCATAAAACTATCGTGCATTCCATTTACCGAACCTGTGGATATTACGGTGGTGGCAATGCTCCAGAATGCTGTGGCATAAGATGCAAAGCGAACTTCCTTACCCTCCATATTACCACCTGGTTGCGAGATGCCCATATGGGCCAAGGCCGGATTGCCATGGATTTCTGCAATCACAGTAGGAACTACCAAAAGGAGAAACCCTATTGTCATTACGCACCAAAATACCCAGGCAAGCTTTTTCCTACGTAGATAAAAACCCATTGCAAATACCATAGCAAATGGTATTAAAATTTGGATTATCAGCTGAAGCATATTGGTAAAATAGTTTGGGTTTTCTAATGGGTGTGTCGAATTTGCCCCAAAGAACCCACCACCATTAGTACCTAGGTGCTTTATGGCTACAAAGGCAGCAACAGGCCCCCTGCTTACCTGTGTAGTATCGCCCTGCATAGAAATCTGAGTCTCCATACCCTTGAAAGTCATTGGGGTACCATTAAATACATGCATTACTGCTACAAGAATGCAAATAGGCAATAAAATACGGGTGCAGCTCTTCAGAAAGTAGTTGTAAAAATTACCTAATTTCTCTGTAGACCTGTCTTTCAAAGCATTGAAAACCACAGCTGCGGCTGCCATACCTGTGCCTGCCGATACAAATTGGAGGAACATAAGGGCATAAACCTGGGTAAAATAAGAAGCCCCAGTTTCGCCACTGTAATCCTGCAGGTTACAATTCACCAAGAACGATATGGCTGTATTAAAAGCCATATCTGGGGCTTGTGCAGGAATATGGTCAGGATTAAGAGGTAACCAATTCTGGTTGAGGAGGCAAAACATTGCCCATAAAAACCAAATCAAATTGATGGTTAATAAAGTGGTTAAATGCTGTTTCCACGACATTTCACGGAGCTCGTCGATCCGTGATAATTTAAAAAACAACTTTTCCAGTGGTCCCATAAAAGTGTCGGTCCACACCTTATCACCGGAATATACCTTTGCTATATACTTACCCAGGGGTAGTGCTAGCAAAAGTGTTGCTACAAACATTGCGATTACACCTAATAATTCTGTATTCATAAAATAATTTAAAATTCTTCAGGCTTGATTAATACATAAAGTATATAAACAAATACCATGATGGAAATGAGAAAAAGTGCTGTCATAAAATTTAGATTTTGTCAAACCATTGAATAGATTTGAATAATAGGGCAAAACCCAGCAGGGTGCCCACGATTAAGATTGCAGACATGAACATAAAAATATATTTGAAATTATTTAACCCGGAATAAGGTAAACAGGTATAATGCGTCGTGCATTATACCTGTTGTTGTATTATTTACTCTTGGAGAGAAGATAATTGAGCTGGTAGGTGTGCAGGGTATCGTTGTAACCTGATAAATCAAGTCCGGGGTCGCCCAAGAGGGCTAAAAATGCGGCATTGGTGCTAAATGCCTTTTTGAGGTTTTCTTTGGTTAGTGGCAGGATTTCAGATTCAGCAGATTTGCTGAAATAATAGGATTTAATAACATTGAAACCCTTGCTTTTTGCCACATGGTTGGTTTGAATATATATCTGGATTGATCCATCTTCGGCCAATAAATACTCGCTGCCATTATAAATTCTCACTACCTCCTTCTGATCATTTACATATCCGTAAATGTTCTTCTTTTCCAGTTTCACCTTTTTACCCTTATCATTCACAGTTATGTAGGGCATCTCCCATAC
>CANGSR010000202.1 GCA_947456055.1 Chitinophagaceae bacterium | reverse complement strand
GAATTTTTTAAATTATATCTCCAATTTCAACAATAGCATTTGTACAATGCAATCCACGGCCAGACTTGTCGAATAACTCAACATTTTCACCGAACTCAATCTACGCTCACTTGAAGCGATATTCTAAGCTGTAAGTATGCGATACAGTTAAACGAGATGATAATAGCAGAGTCAAATCTAGCCCAATCAATTTTCTGCTTTTATGTAACTTGCAGCTATGATGCAATTAGCTATTATTAACGGACCTAATCTCAACCTGCTGGGTGTTCGGGAGCCACATATTTATGGCAACCAGACTTTTGAGGACTACCTGACTATATTAAGCAAGCGGTTTCCCGGCGTGGAATTGCATTATTACCAAAGCAATGTGGAGGGCGAATTAATCAATTACCTGCATACCTGCATGGGTAAGATGGACGGGGTTATCATCAATGCCGGTGCCTATACCCATACCAGCATTGCCCTTGCCGATGCAATTGCTGCCATTGCCCTGCCTGTGGTGGAAGTGCATATATCAAACGTATTGGCAAGGGAAGAATACAGGAAGACTTCCTATATAGCTAGTAAATGTGTGGGGTCTATAAGCGGACTGGGCATAAACGGTTACGCCCTGGCTGTACAATATTTTATAGACAAGGCTAACAACTAATAAGTGTGGTAAGTACTACCTGAATCCCCTTAAAAAATCCTCAACCTCCATCCGCTTCTTACCTTCCTGTTGTAGTTCTTCTATATATAGCCAACCATCAATACCCGCAAAGCGCAGGTAGGTTGCATGGTCCGTATCGTAGGAACCGGGTTGGGAATGGTGGCTTTCTATACGGTAGTCTGAACTAAATATTTTTATAGATTTATCCTTTAGTAATGTATAAGCAGCAGGATATGGCGACAATCCTCTTACCAGGTTATCAATCTCAGCTACCGGCTTATCCCAATTAATCAGGGTAGTTTCTTTGAATATTTTGGGTGCATGCTTCAGGTTTTCTACTGCAATATTAGCTTGTGGAATTTCCTTTAAAGTTCCTGCTGCAAGCCCTTTGATAGTTGTCACCAGCAAGGCAGCCCCAGCAGCCATCAGCTTATCATGAAGGATGCCTACATTATCACCTGGCTTTATCTTGACTTTTTCCTGTAGCAGGATATCACCTGTATCAATTTCATGCTTTAGTTTAAATGTGGTGACACCTGTTTCTGTTTCACCATTGATGATGGCCCAATTGATAGGTGCAGCACCACGGTATTGTGGCAATAATGAACCATGCACGTTTATAGTACCCATTGGGGGCATATTCCACACCACTTCGGGCATCATCCTGAATGCTACTACTACCTGTAAGTCGGCATTTAGGTTTTTAAGTACTTCCAGAAATGCGGGTGATTTCATTTTTTCGGGCTGGAGTACTACCATCCCTTTTGACAATGCGTATTGTTTCACAGCACTTTCGCTAAGCTGCATACCACGGCCTGAAGGTTTATCGGGAGCTGTAACCACAGCCACTATTTTGGCACCTGCTTCTACTAGCGCATTGAGCGATGCAACAGCAAAATCGGGGGTACCAAAGAAAACAATACGTAATTGTTCGAAGGATTTCATAAGTAATGCAAAACTAAGATAATTCGCTTTACTATGACCTAAACTGATTCTTTGATTTGATAAGAATAGTATAAAATGCGGCTTAGCCCTAAAGCCTAACAATATTGACTATTTCAGGTTATTGAAGGGTTATGCTTATTCTGCTATCACAATGAACCCCGTTGGGGTTCATTGACATTTTATATCATATACCCCCGGTTTCACCAGGGGCTATTCATATTTTAGCCCTTCGGGCTAGCCAAGCCATTAAATAATAATATCTGAAATAGTATCCGAAATCAATAAGTATCAATCATTTCACCCAATAGCCTACCCTATAATTTTACCACAACCCATGCAGCTTTTATAGGCACCGGGAGTAATGCCTTCTACCTTTTTGAAGAGCCTTACAAAGTAGTTAAGGTCACTAAAGCCACAATAGGAACTTATCTGGGAAATGTTGTATTTGCCCTCTCCCAACAGTTGCTTGGCTAGTTTTATACGCTCATTATTAATATAGTCAACGGGCGTAATGCCAAATTGGTCTTTAAACCATTTGAAGAAAGCATTGCGGCTCAGGTATGCCTTGCGGCATACATCATTGATCAAGATTTTACTGGTAAGATGCTCGTGAATATAATGAAGCACAAATTCCAGGCGGCCCTTATTGCTGTGCATACCACCTTCTGTTTTTATCTGCTCCAGATGCTGGCTTTGTACCAATCTTATCAATAGTTCTTTCAGGTTCAGGTCGGCAAAGATATTTTTGGCCTTGTCGTTGCTGCTGCATACCCGCATCAGCTTATTAATAAGGTCTGTTACCTCTGTATCGTTCTCGAAATGGTATTTATTGAATTGCAGTTTCCAGTCGTGGCTTTCAGTCTGGTGACTATTGTAATACTCGTTGAGATAGCTCAGAGTAGCATTAATGTACTTGGCATCTACAGCAAGGGCTATACATTGTGAGGGGCTCTCCATTTTGGCCTCGGGAAAGTCGATTACCATGGTTTCATTGGCTGGTACAATTACAGTTTCACCTGGTAGGTAGTCGAATGCAGGCTTATTGAGGAGGTGCATCACCTTCTTGCCCCTTACCATGCTGGTAATCACAAAGTCGTTGAAAGTAAGCGGCACCCTATAGGTCTGTTCATAAGACTCAAACACATTGAGCTCACAATTATCCAGATTGAATATGCGTCTGTTCTCCACCAGTGTTTTTAACTGCCGGGGATTTGTCAGGTCAATCTTGTTTAATTGATATTTCACAGACATTATGATTTTAAAGGTACAAAATATAAACTAAGAATTAAGCAATCAAATAAAAGGTACAATTGTGCTACTAATTATGACGATTTTCCTAACTATCAGGGGCTATACGTAGTGATATTTACATATTCATTCACAAAAAAATCTGATAGCATATGAGTAATGCACAAAGTAATCTTGCAGCATGGCCAAAATTCAAAGACCGTTACGAACATTATATCAATGGTACATGGGTAAAACCTTCAGGCGGTGAATATTTCGACAATATCTCTCCTATAGATGGTAAAGTATTTACACAAGCTGCCCGTGGCAACGCACAGGATATAGAACTGGCTATGGATGCTGCCTGGACTGCATTCGCAACATGGAGCAAAAGTGCGGCATCAACACGTAGCAATATCCTCCTTAAAATAGCACAGCGTATTGAAGACAATCTGGAATACCTGGCAACTGTAGAAACTATAGATAATGGTAAAGCAATACGTGAAACACGTGCTGCCGACCTTCCATTGACTATTGACCATTTCCGTTACTTTGCCGGAGTTATCCGTGCTGAGGAAGGAACTATAAGTGAGCATGATGAAACTACTGTAAGTATCCAGCTTCATGAGCCTATTGGTGTAGTAGGACAAATCATCCCATGGAATTTCCCATTACTGATGGCTGCATGGAAAATAGCACCAGCCCTAGCCGCAGGTTGCTGCGTGATTGTAAAACCAGCTGAACAAACCCCTACCAGCCTAATAATATTGATGGAACTTATAGGCGATTTGATACCAGCAGGTGTACTCAACGTGGTAACAGGTTTCGGTATTGAAGCAGGTAAACCATTGGCACAAAACCCAAGGGTAAGCAAGGTGGCATTTACTGGTGAAACTACTACAGGCCGTTTAATCATGCAGTATGCTTCTGAAAACCTGATTCCTGTAACAATGGAACTTGGCGGTAAGAGTCCTAATATCTTCTTCAAATCGGTAGCAGATGCTGATGATGATTTCTTTGATAAGGCTGTAGAAGGTGCAGTTATGTTTGCCCTAAACCAGGGTGAAGTATGTACCTGCCCTAGCCGTATCCTGGTGCATGAAGATATCTATGATGTATTTATGAAGAAAGTAGTGGAGCGCACATTGGCTATTAAGATGGGTAATCCATTAGATGGCAGTGTAATGATGGGTGCACAGGCCAGCGAAGACCAATACAATAAAATCCTTAGCTATCTGGATATTGGTAAGCAAGAAGGTGCAGAAGTGCTTTGCGGTGGTGCTGCATATGTGAATGAAGGCGTTGAAACTGGTTATTACATACAGCCAACTATCTTTAAGGGACATAATAAAATGAGGGTTTTCCAGGAAGAAATCTTTGGCCCGGTAACCTCTGTTACTACCTTTAAGACTACAGAAGAAGCATTAGCTATAGCTAATGATACACTTTATGGTCTGGGTGCCGGTGTTTGGACCCGTGATGCACACGAATTGTACCAGGTGCCACGTGCAATACAGGCAGGCCGTGTTTGGGTAAACTGTTACCATGCTTATCCTGCACATGCACCATTTGGCGGTTATAAAAAGTCAGGCTTCGGTAGGGAAACACATAAAATGATGTTGAACCACTACAGGCAGACAAAGAACATGCTGATATCTTACAGCAAGAGCAAATTAGGTTTCTTTTAATGGATAATTTTCAGGTAGCGGCAATACGGGATTAAAACTATTTCGTATTGCCGCTTTTTATTTTCAATTACTTATCGGTTATATTTACCTACCCTATTCACAATTTTCCAAACTTCGATTTGGAGTCCAGCTTTTTGAATTTCGACTTTTCTACCAACTTTGGCTTTTGACTTTTTAATTTTGACTTTTTAATTTGAAAAATAATGCCCATACAACGTGTAATTTCCACAGAAGCAAGTGCAGAATTGATTGCCAAGCTAAAGGCTAGTCATGGCCCGCTAATGTTTCACCAGAGCGGTGGCTGCTGCGATGGTTCCCAACCCATGTGTTTCCAGGTAGGGGAATTCAGGACAGGCGGCTCAGATGTATTATTGGGCGAATTGGAAGGATGTGAGTTTTATATGAGCCGAGACCAATATGAATATTGGAAACATACACAACTAATAATTGACGTGACCCGAGGCAGAGGCAGTAGTTTTAGTTTAGAAATCCCTCTTGGAGTAAGATTTTTTGTAAGGTCGAGGATGTTTACTGAGGAGGAAATTTTGGAATTGGGGTTGGATAAGATTTAGTGCAAACGGCATTGCAAATCAACCTCCAAATGACAACAATCATCCCCCCGAAACTACACCAAACAAGATACAATTCTTAACTTTAGGCTATGGAACAGGTATATAGGGAAGTAAGACAACTGATAGCTGATAAAGACTTTGAGACACTTGCAAAACTAAAAATTGAAGCCCCGTTAAGGTTCAACTGGGTGAAGGAAATTTTTGAAGGTATACATGTAAAAGACACGCCTGATGCTTCTGCACTACTGTGGACTGACGGTAATGATGTGCGTAAGTATTCATTTAAGGTGAGCAGTATGCTAAGCAATCAGCTACTTAATTTTTTACGCCATAAAGGAGTTTTCCAAAAAGACGTTATACTTACCCAGATGGCGCTCGACCCGCTGACATGGTTCACTATTTTAGCAACCATAAAAGGTGGATACCGACTGATACCTGCAGCTACTATTCTGGGTGTGCATGATATTGTGTACCGTTTTGGCAAGTTGATGCCCAAGGTGGTGATTTCTGATGTAGAAAATGCAAGTAAAATTGAGGAAGCAGAATTGCTTAGTGGCAATACAGTGGAGGTGAAAATAATAGCTGAAGGCAAAAGGGAGGGCTGGTATTGCTGGGATGACATTGAAAAAATGAGCTATGAAGCCCAAGCCTCTGAAACCTGGGCCGATGAACCCTTATTCCTGTTTTTTACATCCGGCACTACAGGCATGCCCAAGGTGGTGACCCATACCCACCTTAGTTATCCTCTAGGCCACCTTACAACTGCTTCATGGATAGGACTAAGGAAGGGTGATATCCATTATAATATATCCCAACCAGGATGGGCAAAATTTGCATGGAGTAGCTTTTTTGCACCATGGAGTATCGGGGCTACCATATTTGCTTATGCCCATAAGGGCCGCTTTAATGCTAAAGATACCCTGGTCCAAATAGCCAAACATAATATTACCACTTTTTGCGCCCCACCCACAGTGCTACGTATGTTAATTCAGGAAGACCTAACGGCCTACCAATTTAGCTTTAGGGAATGTGTAGCGGCTGGTGAACCATTGAACCCTGAAGTGATTGAGCAATGGCAAAAAGGAACTGGGGTATTGATAAGGGATGGCTTTGGACAAACCGAAAGTAGCTGTATGGTGGGTAACCTGCCTGGTAGCAGGGTGAAATTTGGGTCTATGGGTAAACCCCTTTTCCTTTATGATGTGGTTATTGCTGATGACGAGGGGAATATAATGCCCGATAGCGAGGAGGGTAATATCTGTGTGAAAATGACTACCGGCAAACCCAATGGCATCTTTATCGACTATTTTGGTGAACCAGAGAAAAAGAAAAGCGTATTTAAGCATGGGTTGTACTATACAGGCGATAAGGCATATAGGGATGAGGAGGGCTATATATGGTTTGTAGGCAGGGATGATGATGTTATCAAATCATCAGACTACCGGGTAGGGCCATTTGAAGTAGAGAGTGTATTGTTAGAGCACGAATCCGTACTGGAATCGGCAGTGGTGGGCAGCCCGCATGCTGTAAAAGGATTTGAGGTTAAGGCTTATATAGTGCTTGCGGCAGGATATCACCCCACCCCTGAACTAGCCAATGACCTCTTCCACTTTGCAAGAAAAAACCTGGCACCCTATAAGATGCCCCGCCTGCTGGAGTTCGTTACCGAACTACCTAAAACCATAAGCGGTAAAATAAGGCGAGTAGAACTCAGGGCCCAGGAAGCCGAGGGAAAAGCCAAAGGCATAGGACCTGAGTGGGAGTTTGGGTATGTGAAGTAATGGATAATCACTTTCAAATATCTCTTTACTACTTCAATCTGGCAAGTATCTTACCGCTGGTATCTAGAATCAGATTTTCACCATTTAGGGTTGTGCCGGTGATAATATTGCCCGAAATTGATATATCCCTAAAAACTGGAGGAATAATTTCTTCACCTTTTAAATTGACAATGCCACTACCTAAACTATTAGAGAAGCAACCGAAGCCTTCATTATTAAAATTACTTAGTCCATAGAAAACAAATGGTAAAATAGTATTCCCAACCTTGTCAATTACTCCAAATCTTTTGGTAACAAATCCATTAATACAAGTATCCAAACCTACTGAAGAAAAACCGTTAATAAAATCAGAAACTTTTATATATTTGTAATTAACAACACAATTCCCTGATTTATCAATAAAACCCCACAAATCATCTTTTTTAACCGCAGCTAAGCCTTCATTAAAGCTATAAACATTTTTATACACTTGCTCAACAACTAATTTAAAGGAGTCATTTATAAAGCCCCATAAATAATCTTCATTCGCTACTGGTGCCATCCCATCCGTGAATCTGCGTGCAAACTCATATTTAAAATGACCATAAAATCCCAAGGTATCTAAATAACCTTCCTTCCTACTAATAGAAACCACTGCCTTTCCTTCATTAAATACATTATAGTTTCCGAACAAACGAGGTATAAAATTATCATCTGAGAAGTCATAAGGATCACTCTTAGCTATTTGCTTTAGATGTCTAAAAGTATACCCATCAATTCTATGTTTTATTAAACTATCAATAGTCAATAATTTCCCTTTGGTATTTATATACCAAGTTTTACCATTTTTCTTAACTCTTGCACAACCTTTTTCAAAAGACTCTGCTTCGTTATAAATACATGGAATGACCTCTTCACCTTTGATGTTCACATAACCATATAAGTAATCCTCATTCATTACAAGTACTAAAGAATCACTAAAATATCCAATTCTGATATATTCCTTTGCATGACCCTCTATACTTGTAAGCAATAAATCTGGTTTAATAAGTTGTTTATTATGAGACTTTTTACTATCTTCCAGTAATTTCCACCTATCTGAGGACTTTTCCCAATCAGCCTTTAATTTTTTTACTTCACTTACGAACTCACTATCATTCTTTTTATTATAAATCAAAGGAATAACCTCACATCCATCAAAATCTATCAATCCCCATTTCCATTTTACACTTACATATGCATATCCTTGGTCAAAATCTGAAACGAAGTCATATTTAGCCTCTGTTATTTCCAAACCATTGGTATCGATAAAGCCATATTTATCATCAACTTTAACTTCCATTCTTGCCTCATGAATGTTTGATATATAATCATATTTGCATTCTGTCAAGATTTTACCATATTTATTCAAGGCAGCCAACTTTTTATTTTTATAAACTATAGCAAAATCCTTTCTAATTCGAATAAATTGTTCCCCATATTCAATTATTGCCTTCCCATTAGAATCCAAAACCCCACTACATTTCCTATCTTTTGATGACACAATAAATATTGGTTCATCAACAGGGCTTTGATAAATATTATAATACAAAAGTGGAATAATTTTACGACCATCACTTTTACGCACTTCCATTTTACCATCTTGTTCTAATAAAATATAATCGCTATATTTATTTCCACCATCTTCCATGTATTTAAGTGAAGAATAGATATGTGGTATAATCTGTGTCCCTTTTCTATTATAAGCCCCCCAAAAACCTGCGGAATCGGCAAAAATCAAATCTGAAGCAAATGGGTAATAATGCATCCATTTAATATTCTCAAACAAAACAGGCAATATCTCATTACCCAAGGTATCAATTACACCCATTGAATCGCCAATTTCAACTTCGGAATGCCCATATTCATCAAAATAAGGTACTCTATCATAGCGGCATGGGATTTTTTCCTTGAAAGTAGAATCTAAGAAGCCGTACTTACCAAATTTCGAAACCTTGGTTAACCCATGTCTATATTCTCCATCAAAACCCTCGTAATCATTCAATGTATCTACAATCCTTTTATGACTCCCCCTATAAGAATTTCGGGTTGCATATGCAGGATTAAATTGGGCAATGGAATTCATAGGCACTAGCAGCACCAAAAAAACAACCAATAATTGATACCT
>CANGSR010000201.1 GCA_947456055.1 Chitinophagaceae bacterium | reverse complement strand
ATAAACAGCATTAACTACTATCTCCTGAACAGTAGTTTTATTTTGTAGCATCTGATATTTTTGTCTTATTGTCATGGTGTAAAGATAAGAAAAGTAATTTTATTGCGTGCAATAAAACCTTTTAAAAGGTCTTTAGAGAAATTCATATCAGGCAGATTAATAATAATGGTGTTGGTATTCAAAATGTAATCTATAGCTATCCCATACACAATATCCGCTCGCTTTCTTTACGCAGTTTCTCTTTTTTGATGGAAACCACACCTACTTCCTCACAAACCAGACCACCTGCTAGGTTAGATATTTCAGACATGAGGTTTACGTCTTTGGTAAGGGCATAGATTATTGAGGCCGTGGCAATTACAGTATCACCTGCTCCTGAAACATCAGCAATATTCCTGAGGCGGGCAGGGATTATGTTGGATATGAAACCATTATTATAAAACACACCTTTTTCACTCAGGGTGATGAAGGTGATATCGTGGTGTAATTCTGTATTTAGTTTTTTGTGCACCTCATTGAGTTCCTCTAGGCTATTTGCTTCCAGGTGCATATTAAGGCCTTCACGCACTTCTTTAAGGTTGGGCTTAAAGATGGTTACATTTTTATAGGCCAGGAAGTTTTTCTTTTTAGGATCAACGGATGTAATGATGCCAATTTCTTTGCAATGGGCTGTGATGCGTTGTATCACATTTTCTTTGAGCAGGCCCTTGTTGTAATCTTCAAATATGAGTACATCGGGCTTTACTCTTTGCAGGAACCTAAGTACTAAATCTATAAAAGGATGTTCCTCCTCTACATATAGTTCATCTATTACCTCATCATCTATGCGCATCATTTGTTGATTACGGCTCAGCACCCTGGTTTTGGTAGTAGTGGGCCTTCGCCAACTTTGCATTACAAGGCTTGTATCTATACCAGCTTCTGTGGCAAGTTTCACAAGGGTTTTACCTTCACTGTCATCACCGGTTACAGTGGCAAGGGTTACTTTTGCACCAAGGGCACGGCAATTGAGGGCTACATTTGCTGCACCGCCCAGCCTGCATTCACGACGGGTAAGGGCAACAATAGGCACAGGAGCTTCAGGCGATATACGGTCCACATTTCCCCACCAGTAATTATCGAGCATTACATCACCAACTACCACTACGTGTAGTCCATCCATCTTGTCGAATATCGTTTGCAGTTCAGCCTTGTTCATTATTAATTATTTATTCATCGTCACACCACAGTGCAGATATTTTACAATGCTATTGTGTACTGGTCTTATTGTTCTTTTGTAAAAAATAGTAGATAGGTAGGCCTATAAGCACAATGATTAGTCCGGGCCAGGTATAGTCTGGTTTGAATTTTAAAAGTACTATGCAGATAAAAGAGGCCAGTAAAATATAGACAGCAGGGATGAGAGGGTAACCAAAAGCCTTGTAGGGGCGGGGATGATTGGGGGCAGTCCGGCGCAATTTAAAGATGCCTGCTATAGTTAAAATATAAAACAACAGTACTGTGAAAATAATAAAGTCGAGCAGGTCGCCGTATTTACCACTAAGGCATAGAGCTGATGCCCAGAAGCACTGCATCCAAAGGGCCTGGGATGGTACACCCTTGCTATTGAGTTTTTTAGCTGCAGGAAGAAACAAACCGTCTTTGGCCATGGTATAATAAACCCTTGCACCAGATAGTATCAAGCCATTATTGCAACCAAAGGTGGATACCATAATGAGTAGGGCTATTATCTTAGCCCCATTGCCTGAAAATATTTTAAGGGCCGCTGCTGTTGCAACCCTGTCTGACGGAGCATGGGCAATTTCACTTACACTCATCACATTCAGGTACATGAAGTTCATGCTTACATAAAGTAGGGTGACAACTACAGTTCCTATGAATAGGCTTAGGCCAATATTACGTTCGGGCTTGCGAATCTCACCAGCTATAAAGGTTACACTGTTCCATGCATCACTGGAGAAAAGAGCTCCTACCATTGCCACACAAATGGCTACTATAAGTGTGGCACCTGAAAGGCTTTCATGGGTAATTACTCCTACGTCCTTGCTTATTTTCTTAGCCTGCCATGCATCCTGCCAATTCCCAGTCCAAATGGAATGGTCGGAAAAAAAGCTAAAGCCAAAGATGATGAGTGCAGCCATAGCGGCTATCTTGGCGAATGTGAAGAAGAATTGAATCCACTTGCCACTTTTTACCCCTAGTGTATTAAGGAAGGTAAGAAAGACAATGGTGCCAATACCTACCAGCTGGGCAGCCGAAATATGATAAGCTCCTGATTGAAATAAGATATTTTCATCTCCCAGAGAGGGGCTAAGGTAGCCTGCAAACTTGCCGAATGCTACTCCTACAGCAGCAATTGTACCTGTTTGGATAACAGCAAAAAAAGACCAGCCATATAAAAAGCCATACAACTTGCCGAATGCCTCACGCAGATATACATACTGACCACCAGCCTGTGGATACATACCGCTTAATTCACCATAGCTAAGGGCAGCTGTTAGGGTAATGAAGCCCGATATAAGCCATACCACCACCAGCCATCCAGCACTACCCACAGAGCGGGCAATATCGGCACTAACGATAAATATACCAGAACCTATCATTGACCCGATAACCAGCAATGCCCCATCGAGCAATGTTAATGAGCGGCTGAATGAACCTTCTTTTTGGGTGTTGCTTTCTATGCTATTATTCAAGTGGCTATTTTTGAAGCAAAGTAGTAAAATTATTTAATGTTTTATTGGTTCTTCCCAGCTAGTTGCCGTTAAGAACCAATAACATTATTCAATTTTTCCAACCTGATTATTTACCGCCTTTTGCAGCTTCGTTTTTTTCCTGTGCATTCATGCCATCTATTACTTCTTTGGTAATTTCCAGGGCATTGTTCTTATACAATATTGGTGAGCCAGCACTTGAGTAAGAGAGGATATAATCATAGTGTTTGGTTTTGTTATAATCCTCAAGGAAGGCATCCAATTTGCCTTTTAGTTTCTTACTGAAGTCTTCTTTTTGTTTTAGCAACTCGTCGGTAAGAGCTTGCCTGCGGGTTTCCAGGCTTTTTTGCATCTGGTCCAGGCGTTTTCTTGCATTTTCGTATTCTGTTTGGGTCAGGTTATTAGCTTGTGCTTTTTTCTGTACTTCTTCAGCATCAGCCTGCATCTGGGCATAGGAACGTTGTAGTTCGCCTTCCATTTGCTCTTGTTTGGCTTTGAAGTCGTCCTGGTTTTTTTTCAGGAATTCATACTTAGCTTCAAGCGTATCAATGTTCACCCAGGCAACTTTGCCACTGTTGCTACCCGATGAGGCATCAGCCGTAGTGGTAGCGGTTGAGGCTGGTGCTGCTTTGGGTTGGTTATTGCAAGAACCTAAGAAAAACAAAGCTCCTACTACAGATAAAGAGCCCAGAACTACAGAAATATTTTTCATTTATTGACGTATTAAAAGTTAAGCCTCAAAAGTAATATCTAATACCCAAAGTGGAAATTATGAGGCACGATTTTGAAAAGTTAAAATTTGGGAGATTCTTATTCGGTGGAGGCCTCACCCCAACCCTCTCCACTGGAGAGGGTGTAATAAACTGGAGTTAATGACTTAAATTTTTGGAGGTTTATTGTGATTGTAAATATCCTAATCAATGGACTTTTCGTAACAAATTGGATACTTCCAAGTTTGCACCAGCGAAGGTGTTACAAGGGATTGGGTTGTTGTAACACTTTCGGCTGTTGTACTTTGAATACCAGTCGCAGACTGGGTTATTTAGTAGACACGAGTGATCCTATCGGAACACTCGCGCCAGTGAAAATAGGTAATTGGCTTTTAGTTCAAATCGATCGTTACTTATTCAATCCTTCTGCCTGTTTAGCATTATGGTAATGGATTAATGATGGCATGGCTGTGAATATGGAGGCCAGCATTAGGACAGCTCCGGCTATAAAAGGCATACCTGGGAAAAGGAATGGAGCTTTTGGGCTGGTGAAGTAGGCGAAAATATTATTCATGATTATGGGTCCGAAAATGGAGGTGATGCTAATGAGGCTGGTAAGGGTGCCCTGAAGTTCACCTTGCTCATTGGCAGGTACCTGGTTCGAGATGATGCCTTGCAGGGCAGGCCCGCAAATACCACCCAGGCAATAGGGAATTAAACAAGCAAACATCATCCAGCTTTGGGAGGCAAATGCAAATAGTACAAGGCCCAAGACCTGAATTGAAAGGCCAATATAGACAGAATTTTTTTCGCCAAGTTTGGGTAGGGTATATCTTATCAGGCCGCCTTGTACAATTGCTACCAAAACCCCGACTACCGAAAGAGATAGGCCAACCATAAGGCTACTCCAGTTGAACTTATAGATGGTATAGTAGGCCCAATTGGACTGCACTGCGTGCATGGCAATGTAGATTAAGAAAAAGGATATGGCCAAACCGGAAATAATGGGGTAACGACGTAGGCGTAATAAGGAACTGATAGGATTAGCTTTTTTCCAGTCTATAATCCTGCGGTGTTCCTTATCGAGAGATTCGGGAAGGACGAAATAACCATAGAGCATATTCAATAAGCTGAAAACAGCAGCCACAATAAAGGGTAGCCTTACTGACCAATCGAAATTGCCTGTATTAGGAATATGTGCACCTATAGTACTGCATAAGCCACCTATTGATGGGCCAATAATAAAACCTATACCAAATGCCACACCAACCATCCCGAAATTCTGGGCTCTTTTGTCGGGTGTGCTGATATCGGCAATGTATGCAGTTGCCGTGGTATAGCTAGCCCCTGTGATACCTGCTATAATCCTACCAATAAACAATAAAGTAAGGGTAGGGGATAGTGCCTGGAAAATATAATCAATACCCAAACCGAAGAGAGCGAAAAGTAGTACCGGTCTGCGGCCATACTGGTCGCTGAGTGCACCAACTAAAGGTGAAAAGAGAAACTGCATTATGGCATAGGTAAATAATAGCCAGCTACCATCCCTAGCTGCTACTGAGATATCTCCACCTGTCAATTGCCTAATAAGTGCAGGCAGAACAGGAATAATAATACCTACCCCAATTACATCAATAAGTATAGTAATGAATATAAACTTTAGGGCTGCACTGCGTTGTATGGCCATAGTAATCTGGAGCTATTGTAGCTGCAAAAATATAAAAGGATGATGAACTCCTTTTTAAATATTGGGAAATGGGGTATTGGGGATGTTAAGTTTATTTGATTTGGTTATTCTAGTGCTTTGGTAAGCATTAAAAGAAATGGAAGTGAAAGATTCATCTTTAGGGTGTAATAGTTGATGCCTATGTGGATTTTACCGTAGTATTCACCCCTATGTTTTGCATAGTATTGCTCACTTTGGATGTACCATGCATTTTCTCCAATCTTTTCGGCCAAAAACCATTTCTCTAATAAGCGACCTGCACGCCCGTTACCATCCATGAAAGGATGAATCTTTTCAAATAACAAATGAATCATGGCAGCATAATAGAAAATTTCCGGATAGGACAAATCCTGTTTCACCAGTGCATCTATGTCTGAAAAAAGTTTGGATACTTCTTCTTTTACAAATTCAGGCTCTACTGCCATATATTCAACCCTAACACTACTAAAAATGCCTACTTGCTCGTTTCTCAATTTTCCTCTCTGTGATTTAAGGCTCAGGATTGATTTGCTCAACAATTTATGTGCCTCAAGGAATGATTTGAGGCTTAAAGGTATTTTGATGGCATAATTGTATGCCTCTATCAAATCATCTATCTCTGCCATTTCCTTTGGCTTGGATTTGACATTGAATTTTTTGTTTTTCAGGTAGGTATCAATATCTATACTATTTCCCTCAATGTTTGATGAGTAGGTGGCAGATGATTGGATGTAGTATTCAAAGTCTTCGGCCGTATAGGTATTCTTAATGCACTGTTTAGTGAATACACCCTGCCAGTCTATACTTACCTGATTTGAATATTCTTTAAGGTATTGATTTGTTAGTATTTGTAATGGGAGATTCATTCTAAGGCAAATTTAGTGATTTTTTTGTAGGGGATCTAGGGAAGCTTAGTCAAGTTGAACGCTTTGAGAAAATAAGTAAATTGAATCTGTGAAGAATGAATATAGCCCTTTTGGATGGCGAAATACATATTGCTGAAATGGGTTATGAAGTTTACAATACTTACAATGTCCATTATCTTGTTTACCTCTAATATAGTTTAAGGAAACTTCAGCCATAGTCTAAAAGAGGACAAAGTAACACACAAAAAAAGAGCAGCATGACCATCATGCTGCTCTCTAAATATGAATACGATTCAATTATTTTGTTGTTTCTTCTGATTCGGTATCAGGAGCTGATTTTTCTATTTTGTCTAGTTCTACCATTAGGGAGAAACGCACGGTATTTGATAATGGGTTACGGGTGGTTCCTGAACCCTGTGGTACAAGGTATGAAGCGTTTATCTGGAATACATTGTACTTCACACCAAGGCCAGTAGTGATGTACTGACGGTCGCCATTGTCTTTATTCTCGTAGAAGTAGCCTGCACGAACTGCAAATTGTTTTTGGTACCAGTATTCTGCACCTATTGATGCATCAATTTCTTTAAGCTGGTCGCCAGTGCTGAAAGATGAGAAGATACCACTTACAACACCTACCTGGGTATCAGGTTTGGAATAAGATAATACAGGAACTAACAATTTATTCAGGTCAAGTGCAAAAGTGATGGCATTATATGCATCAAACTGTGAGGTGTAAGCTATACCTACTCCAAGATTCATTGGGATGAAATCTTTGCGGCTAGAGTTGTAAGATATTTTAGAGCCTATATTACTTAATACTGCACCCATATTCAATGTATTGCTCTTGTCGTCGCCCTTATCAGTTTTCTTGGTATAATATACACCAAGGTCTGCACTGAACGCATTACCCGGACGGTAATCGCCGCTGTTGTTGGAATAAGATACACCAGACGCAATAGCAGAATGGATATACCTCATGCTTAAACCGGTAGACAAATTTTCAGACAGCTTTTGTGAATAGCCAATATCTAAAGAATATTCACGTGGTAAACCAGTTCCTATAGAGTTGCCTAAGGCATCAGTATAATTGATATTCCCGAGATTGAAATACCTCATTGAAGCACTTACCACTTTGTCGTTTTCTTTACCAAATTTGGCATAACCAGCTATATAGGCCAAAAAGATATCCGGAACCAAATCCTTAAGCCATGGGGTATACGACATTGAAACGCCGTAATTTTTTTCATTGAATGGCATTTTGGCAATATTCCAGTATTGTGCATTAGCATCGGGGCTAATGGCAATGCCGACATCGCCCATGGCTCCGGAGCGTGCATCAGGTGATATTCTGAGGAAGGGTACTGCGGTGGTTACAAATGAACTTGATGTACCATTAACATTAGTGGTCTGTGCACCCACCTTACCGGTTACAACGCCGGCAAGTAATGTTAATCCTAATATTGCAATTTTTTTTGCCATTCTGTTATTGTTAAAAAATTTAAAGTTTCGCAAAAATATTTAATTTCTCTCATTTAGTCAACTAAAAAGTATTTCGCAACAATACCATTAACGTACGATTACTAACTTTTGGTATGCGGATGATTTAAAATTTTTGCCGGTGATATTTAGTCTGTAAACATACAAACCAGATGGCAATCTTTCACCATTTTTATCGGTTCCATCCCATGAAATTTCATTAGTTCTGCTTCCGGATGGGGTAATTTGCTCATTTATGTCTTTTACAAGGCCTCCAGCTGCATTATAGATGAGGATTTGTACATCAAGAGCTTCGTCGGGATGGTTGTGCTCGAACACGAAACGGGTACTGTTACTGAATGGGTTAGGGTAATTCTGAAGGTTTTGAATAGCCATAACCGTACCATCAACCACAGTGAAATCAACTCTTCCTGTGCCGCTATTATCATTTACATCCCATGCTTTTACAGTAATAGTATGCCTGCCATCTGGTATACCTGTGATAGGGAAGGATACATAGCCATACTGGTAGGTGTCAGGCGCTGTTTGGTAATAGTTGTTGAGAATGTAAGGGCTTTCAACATTGTCGTCAAGAATGGCGGTCATGTTGTGGCCCAGTTCATTACCCGACACATTAATGCCGGTTTCGGAATAGAGGGTTACGAATAATGAGGTGTTGGTGCCTGTAATACCACCATCCTGGAATAGGGTATCATTTATATAAGGTCTTACAACAGGAGGGTTAGTACTCAGTACAGGGTTTGATGAATAACCACCTATATATAAAGATGTATCAACACCTGCGGCATCAATTTGGCCATTGTCGGCATAAGTACTTATCTTACTCTTGCCATAATAGTAGTTAATGTCCTTGGGGGTTATGAACTGGAACTCAAACAGGCCATTATTCACTGTTACCCTGCCTTTATATACAATTACATCCTGCAGTTTAAATGTTCTGGCTGTGCCAACAATTGTAGATATGTCCCTTGACTTATCGAAAAAGGTAATATAAACAGTGCCATTGAAGTTGGTCATAATATTACCATCGTTGTCCCTTACACTGCCATGCATTATGTATTTACCAAGTGCCCTGATAGAATCGGTGCGCAACATATTTACACCATCAATTGCACTATCGAATTTTACATTGTATTGGGGGAAATCGGGTGTAAGTGCAGGGTCGCCAAGAAGTGAGAATTTCCTGAAGTTGGTAATTTCCTGGCTGTAGGTGCCAGTATTAATATATGTTCTGTTTTTACTTATGCGTGATGCATCACCGAAGGTATTCCAGGTACCGTCGGTATTACGGGTGAATTGGGCGGTAATATATTGGGTATTCAATGGTTTATTATAATCGGCAAATACTGCCTGCGTGGTGGTAATCATAGCAATTACCCCACCGCCATCTAATTTCACTAATTCCTCAGCTGCAGATACAAATTGGGGATGGTCGAACTGGCCAAAATCGCAGGTTGCTGTTACCATAAAAGGAAGCATAGTGGCATTGTTCCAGTTGGTATAATCATCATGAGTAAGTATACGCTCAGATGATAAAACCTGTGTATTGCCATGCCCATTGTAATTCATCATGAAAACCCCCTT
>CANGSR010000200.1 GCA_947456055.1 Chitinophagaceae bacterium | reverse complement strand
TTCATGGTTTGCCACAGTTGCCTTACCTCATGGTCGCCGGCTTCCCATTGACGAAGCATTTCCTGTGCGCCAATCATTAAGGATGTGTTGTTGAAAACAATTTCCTTAATTGCATCAGCTTCTTTATCTATTCCCTCTTCAAGCTCTAAAATGACTTTCAGAAGTGTTTTTAATTTGTTTTTTGTTTTTTCCTTTTGGTCAATATTTATTGAGTTATCATCATTCACAACATTGAATACATTATTGAACTTTTTGGAATTAGACCTATCAATTACAGATTTAATGTAATTTTCAATATTACTACCAAGATTACCTATTGCATTGAAATCAATGTTTTTTGATTCAATCTCTATTTTGCTTTCTAAATCGGCAATTTTATCAAATGAGGCTTTAAGTTTTGCATTGCTAATTAAATTAGGTGGAATTATTTTGTTTAATACTATTGAATTATATATCGGTGTTCCTTCCTTTTTTAATTCATCATTGAATTTTACATAATAATCACCCACCAGGTGGTCGCCCTTCATGCCGGTTGAATCGGGGGTAGCACCATTGCCAAATAATTGCCAGGCAATCATTGACTTGCAGATATGTATACCACGGTCATTAACCAGGTTGGCTTTGATTACCTCGTTTTTATTGGCTTTGAGGATTTCAGACATAGCGGCGCCCAAAAAGATATTCCTCATGTGGCCGAAGTGGAGAGGCTTATTGGTATTGGGCGATGAGTATTCTACCATTACCTTATGGCTATGCTCATTATCCAGTCCGAAAATGGTTTGGGTAACATTGTCCTTAAGAAAAGTTTTCCACCAGTTGTCGTTTATGCTTAGATTAAGGAAGCCACTTACTACTGCATATTGGGTAAACAGGGGTGAATTAGCAATCAGGTAGTCGCCTATTTGTTTACCAAGTGCATCAGGGCGTTGCCTCAATAACTTCACAAAAGGGAACAGCACAACCGTATAATCACCGGTAAATTCCGGTTTTGTCTGGTTTACGGCAATCATGCTAATATAAGTAGGCACCTCAGGGTAAAGGTGTTTAAAGGCGTCAAGTGCAGCATTTTTTATCTGGGAGACAAGTGTCATCTGGTAAATTTTGCTCAAAATTACCGCTAAAAATGCGCATATCCATATAAAGGTGATAGGAAAGGTTTTTTTTAGGTGGGAAGGGTTGTCTTAATCGTTGATTGAAGGTCATTAATTTGATTTCCCTAAATGTGAAATACAGACCGGTAGTCCCTCCGGGACATAGTTCTTTTCTGGTAAAAATTTCTACAAACCGGTTGTCCCGCTGGGACAATGCCCCATTTTCTGATAATAAACTATTTCTGTTTTGGGGCAATGGTGTCGCTGTAAGTAATTGGTTGTTAGTTATATGTGGTATTTCATAATTTCCCATCATTGCCCCACGGTTGCCCCAAGTATGTCTGAACCACTGATTGTAGCTGATTATACTGAGGACTATGATTTTCTCTTTTGGGTGACATAATTGTGATCAGAATTATGAAAAAAAATATATTTCCTATTGACTACAGGGAAAAGCTCAATTGCATTATTCCAGATGAATGGTGCTAACGCCACTAATGCCCAATAGCATTATAGAAGCCAGGACAACAATCCTTCAATTTGTAAGATAACGAGGGCTTAATAATTAAAAACTATATTCAGTTCCTTGTCGGTAAAGTGTCGATAGGCATTCTGGAGTTCGTTTACCCCTTCTATGGCTACCTGCACATCGTCTTTATTGGCTTGCACATGGGCGATGCCATAGCGTTTGAACTGGACTATCATATTGTCGTAAACGTATACCTGTGGGCTGGTCTGGATAAATGAGCATGCTTCGAGCAACTCGGGGGTCACAGGTATCAGGAAGCAGGCACTTAGGGCAATTTCTCCTTTCACATTGCCGGGTTCGGCGTATTTAGAGATGTTGGTAAAGGTGATGGTTTCCTTGTTTTCTGAGATGGATTCTACTTTGTAATAATGGCTTTCACTGTACAATTTGGGTGTAACAAAATTACCCACACGCAAGTCCTCAATATCAATCATACGCTAAGGTAGGCATAATATCCGTGTAGGGTTGTTAATATCCCAATTGTATGGCAAACAAACTCCGCAAAATACAAATTTTTAATTCCTCAGTTTGATGGTGAACCCGAAGGGTTGGTATTATTGTAGAAACACATGCCAAAATATATAAAACCCTGAAGGGGTCATATTAATCTCGTTTAGTAATAAATCATATCATCCCTTCAGGCAATGTCATTAAGTTAAGGTTTTATGGATTTCCAAATTTATTTTGCTGCCCTTTCGTTTCGATGGGCGATGCCCATCGCTCTGAGATTTCGCCCTTACAGGGTGCCGAACGCCGTATATTCACATGGGAATTAGTGCAAAATATATTTGTTTTAAATCGAAATGCTTAACTTAACGACATTGCCCTTCAGGGTTCATCACTAATTCTTAGCCATTTTCTACAATACTGTCAACCCTTCGGGTTTTTAAACTATGTTCGTTTGCTTTGTTCTTAGCTACCTGTTTTGTATCTAAATTGATTACTTACCATCCAGTATTATAGGCGAGTTACCCTTACCCATAATGATCATTTTAGCATTGGTAGATGAGGCCAGGTCTTTCATGGCTTTTATCTGCTCGTATTGCAATTGTTTTTCGGTAAGGCTTTCGCTTATAATGTGCTGGTAGTCGGCTATACCCTGTGCTTCCACACGTTTACGGTCGGCTTCCTGGCGCTCTTTTTGCAGGATGAACTGCATCTTTTGGGCTTCCTGCTCGGCATTAATTTTAGATTCAATGGCGTTTTTAACTGAGGTAGGTAGGGTGATATTCCTAACCAACAAATTTTCAAGCAGCATACCCCTGGCTTTAAAATCGTCTTCTATTGCCTTGTAGATACGGGCCTGGAATTCATCACGCTTGGATGAATAAAGGGAAACCGCATCGTAATAAACAGCGTTGTCTCTTATCTTGGTGCGGGAGATAGGGCGTACTATTTTGTCCTTATAATCCAGACCTATCAGCTTGTATAGGGTGGGTGCACTTTCAGGTATAATGCGATATAGCACAGTAAGGTCAATGGTTACTTCAAGACCATCGGCACTTAATACACGTATAGCATCATCACCTACCTTATCACCCTCATTGTGCACACCACTCATGGTGTAGTTCTGTGTGCGGGTTTCAACTGTTTCAACATCCATCAATGGGTTAATTAAGTGAAGTCCGCTATACAGCACATCGTTTTGAACCTGGCCATAAAGCTTTTTAATGCCGATGCGACCGGCATCGATTTGCACCACTGATGCAAACAATAATCCAACCACAATAAGCAGGGCACCCACTCCAATGGCAGGGGTACCGAAAATGCGTACTTTGTCATTTACCCTTGAAATAATACGACCTATAATCATTAAAATGATTCCGAAAATAGCTACACCCATATGTTAGATTGTTTTTTGTTAGGGTACTGAACCACGCTGTTTATTACTGTCTCAATACCGAAGTGCAAAGTTAGAATGAATTTAAATTATCAACATTATATTCTTTTGGAGTAGGTGGTTTTTGGGATAAATCGGTATTTAAACCGCAAATTTTAACAATACACATCACTTATAAACATTGCAATCGTACTTTTACGAAAACTATTGTAAGAATGGCGATTGATTTGAACTGGAAATATATTGTGGCAATTGTATTGCAGGCAGGAGTTATTGTTTATTTTGTAATGCAGGCCAGAAAGAACAAGGCTGCCAAGGCAAAAGGACCGGTAGCAGATAAATACCTTGATTTAAGAAATCTGGCAATAAGCATCACGCCCCAACAATTAAAGTTGGAAATTCCGAGTACACATATCCTGGTATATGGCATAGTAATGGATTGGGATATGGGTGAGGATATTGTGACCCTGTGCGCTTATATAAATGGGGCTGCAAACATGTATTTCCGCTCTGGTGATGCTATAATAGGTGGGGGTAAAAATAAGATAGTTGGTGAAGCGGCTGTAGATTTTGTGATAATGGCGAGGGATTTGCTGGACCGTGCCATACCTACCACTACTACCGACCTGCCATCACCTGGTTGTGTTAGGTTTCATTTCCTCACCAACCAAAAGATATATGCCGCACAGGAAAATATTAATTTTATTACCAATGGCACCTCACCCTGGATTAAACTATTTGAAAGCGGTAATCTGGTGATGACAGCTATGAGGGATATGAGAAATAGTGAACCAAAATAATCCTGGAGCCACGTGATAAGACCAGTCCAAATGCATGACCTCGAAGCAGTTGTAAGCATTTACAATCAGGCTATCAATGCTGGTTTCCAAACATGCTTTACGACGCCAATCAGTACGCTGGATAAGGCAGACTGGTTACAAAAGCACTTGTGTGAAGAATACCCTGTTTTAGTATTTGAGCAGGGTGGAAAGGTGATAGGCTGGCTAAGTATAGGGCCATATAGAGAGGGTAGGGCAGCTTTGAATCGTACTGTAGAGATTAGTTATTTTGTTGATAATCAATATTTTGGTCAAGGAATAGGTTGCCAATTACTTTCGTACGGAACAGAGGTTTGTAGGAAACTAAATTATAAAGTAGCATTGGCAATAATACTGGAACCCAATGTAGCAAGCATAAAACTTGCCGAAAAATGCGGCTATGAAAAATGGGGCTTTTTGCCTGGTGTAGCTGATTTTGATGGGGTGGTATGCGGGCAATTTTATTATGGTATAAAATTATAGACTTTAATTAAAGTTGCGTCTGATTGTAATTTGATTGTTTTTCGCTGTCTACCTTGGCCAATTCCATAATAAAAAATTGCCTTCCTATATTATTTCCCAATAGAAAAATCGATTTAAAAACTATAAGTTTTTCTATAAGTGATTACATTTGGGGTTCAGGTTGTAAAATGGGTATCAATAGTGTCTTTTTGATGCCGTATTGGGTTAATGATGCTTCATAAACCATTACAAAACCTGAAAAACAACCTTTAATACTTCAATGAAGAAATCTTTATTATTCGCTTTTGGTTTATTGGCAGGTACTTATGCCAATGCACAGCAGGTAAGGCCTGCCAGTAGTGAGAAAATATATCATGAGATTGCCCAGTTGAGGCATCTTGTAAATGTACTTTATGTTGCAGCCCATCCTGATGATGAGAACACCCGCTTGCTGGCATGGCTGGTGAATGACCGTAATATAAAAACGGGCTACCTGTCGCTAACACGTGGTGATGGTGGTCAAAATATATTGGGAAGTGAGCAAGGAGAAGCCTTAGGATTAATACGTACCCATGAACTGATGGAAGCCCGCAAGCTCGATGGGGCGGAACAATTTTTTACCCGTGCCATCGATTTCGGTTTTTCTAAAACCCACCAGGAAACTTTTAAACACTGGAACGAATACCTGCTTAGCTACGATGCTGTATGGGTGATGCGCAAATTCAGGCCCGATGTGGTTATTTGCCGTTTCCCACCAGATACAATGGCAGGGCATGGGCAACATGCGGCATCTGCAATAATTGCTGCTAAAGCCTATAAAATGGTAGGTGACAAATTACAGTTTACAGAGCAGTTACACACCTACCCTGAATGGCAACCAAAGCGTTTGCTACAGAATACCTATCGTTTTGGCGACCGCAATACTACCTCTGAAGACCAATTCAAACTACAGGTGGGCCAATTCCTACCTACATTGGGTATGGGTGTAGGTGAGTTGGCTGGAATGAGCCGTAGTGTGCATAAAAGCCAGGGAGCTGGTACACCTAGTACGCCCGGTATGCAGACGGAATATTTCAAGTTGATTGAGGGTGATAGCCTTAAAGAATCACTGTTTGATGGTATTGATATTACATGGGGCAGATTGGGCCGCCTTGATATTGAGGAAGACATCAAACAGGTGGAAAAACAATTTAATTTCCGACGTCCTGACCTTAGTTTGATAGGCCTGGTGGCAGTGCGCAAAAAAATAGAAATGATTGAGGATACCACTTTTTGGCGCAACCAAAAGTTGGCTGAGCTGGATAAGGTTATTCTGGATTGTAGTGGTTTTATGGCTGAATTGTATACCAAACAGCCACAGGCTGTGAGAGGTGCTACATTGCCTTTTACCCTGAGGTTAATAAGCCGCTCATACATGCCGGTAAGCATTACAAGTATACAATGGGGTAATGGTGATACCATAATGAATTCAAGAATGCCAAATGATACCTTGCTATCATTTGAACACCAGTTATCTATACCTAATGATGCACCCTTTACCCAGCCGTACTGGATGCGTGACCCTCACACCGACAGGGATATGTTCTCCATACCCAACGACAGCCTTTTGGGCTTGCCTGAAACACCAGATGACCTGAATATTGTAGTGAACCTAAAAATAAATGGTGCTGACTTCAAAGTGAAAGTACCTTATTCCTACAAAAAGCTGGACCCTGTAAAAGGGGACATTGTAGAGCAATTGCGTATAGTGCCCAATGCTTCAGTGTCTTTTTATACCAACTTGCTGATAACCCGCTCGGATGGCTCGGTTCAGGCTGATGTAAAGATCCATGCTTTTAAGGAAATAAGGGGGGCTACCCTTAATGTAAGTGGTGTTCAATCGCAGATTGCGACTATCAATAATTTTAACCTTGCTGCAGGTAGTGATACCCTGGTGCCTATCCAGATAAGTGCAGACCAATCGCTGATGGAAGGTAACGGTGATTTTTATCTTTCAGCCGACCTTGTTGAAGGTGAAAATACTTATAAGCTTTCCCAACACCTGATTCAATACAACCACCTACCTACTTTGCAATATTTTTCAGTGCCCTATACCAAAGTAATAAAGGCTACCTGGAAATGTACCGCCAAAAGGATAGGTGTGGTGGAAGGTGCCGGTGATTTTACGGCAGGTTTCCTACGCCTTGCAGGTTTGGATGTAGATGTGCTGAAAGATGGTGATTTTATTGATGCTAGCAAATTGAAGAAGTATGATGCCATTGTTACCGGCATCAGGGCTGTGAATGTAGAAAAAAGAATGTCGTATTGGATGCCGATATTGCTACAATATGCTGAAAATGGCGGAACCCTGGTTATGCAATACAATACAACCCAGGATATGTCGACCACCAAGCTGGGTCCATATCCTATGGTGCTGTCATCATCAAGGGTTACGGAGGAGGATGCAAAGGTGGAATTTGTAGATCCTAGCCATAAATTACTGACAACGCCTAACCAAATCAATGACCACGATTTTGATAGCTGGGTACAGGAGCGTGGATTGTATTTCCCATCTAAATGGGATAGCCAATACCAGCCTATCTTCCGCATGCATGATGAAGGTGAAGCACCACTGGAAGGCGGTACTCTTTATGCGAAATTGGGTAAGGGGCATTATATCTATACTTCCTTATCATTCTCAAGACAATTGCCGGCAGGTAACAAGGGCGCTATCAGGTTGTTCATGAATATACTAAGTGCCGGTGGTGATGCCCCTAAACAGGAAGAAGCTAAACCAGATACCGAAAAGGAAAAAGCACCGGCTAAGAAGGCACCAGTGAAGAAGCATAGGTAAAGATTAATAAACTGAGTATTTATTTGAGGTGGTCTTAATGCTAAATTTATTGTCAGCCGTTCATCATTTATGCTTAATAATATCGGTTAGCACTGCTCCGCTGGAGCAGTATACCTAATGGATTTAATATTACTACAAAGCCATTGACCCCTCTGGGGTCAACGAAATTAAATCGACTTTAGTCATCTAAATCTTGAGCTTTTTATTTGAGCATATAAAAAAATGTAGAATGAATTTCTGTTACACACGTTCATTGGCTCCATCGGAGCCAATGGCTTTGTAGAAATATATATTCCTAAACGAAAACTGCTCCATCGGAGCAGCGCACAAATTGATAGGTAATTGATTATGAAAGCGATATTTTTTATATTTACATCCCCCTAACCCCCTTCCCAACCGCACAAAGGCTTGCTCACAAAGGGGGAATTGCCACTTCAAAGTCATTTGGCTTAATCTCTTTATTGAGCTATTTTTATCAGGGCTAGAATTAGCCCGCTACCTTATCTATTTTATCCAAAAAATACCTGGCACTACTACATGCCGGGTGTTTGGCGGCGTTTATGATGGAGAATTTATAAGTATTAGTCAAGGATTTTGCAAGGATAACTTTGCCACTAATGCCTCTTCCGGTTTTGGTAAACCGTAGAGTTCTAATGTGTTCATATGGCTCGATTATATTTTCAGGATCCTGCTGGGAAAATTGATCATCATTCAGGAATAATTTCATGGATTCAGTATCAGCGAGAAACCATGATTCAATTGCTTTTATACTTACAATTACTGTTTGGTTATTTTGAGGGGAGATTCTGTTTTTGGTGAGGGTAATGCAATTATCTTCATCGATATCAGTTAAGGTGAAAATATGGGTTGCTCCCTTGGCTTCAAGAATCCGGGTATGTTTTTCAACGTTATGGGGTAATAAATTGCCATTTCCTGCAGCATTGAGCACCTCTGGTACAAAGGCTATTTCCTTTGAGCTTAGGTAACTGAAAAAATCAGTCCGTTCCAGAATGATTTTTTCCGTATCACCTTCTACTATAAAGCCCAGCTTTACCATGGTATTCCCCCTCCCAATGCATTGGTCATTAATGCCTCGTCCATCCTTAGACCGTGGAGGTCCATGCCTTTTACCTGTTTGGTAATGGTATTGCCATCCACCTTGTCCACCAGTATTATTTCATCGGTAGTCAGTTCTGCCACAAAGGTTTGGGAATGGGTATTCAGCCATATATAGTGACCCTTTTCCTTGCATTTTTGCCTGAACAGGTTCACCAGTTCTTTTACCACCTTGGGGTTTAACCCGTTTTCAGACTCTTCTATACAAAGGAATTGCGGGGTATCACTTTGGTATATTGCCGCAATCAGGGCTAAAATATTATAAGTGCCGTCTGAAATAAGCCGTTTATTCATAGGCTTTTTCAGTGATGTTTCATAAATCAGCAGGTGGTCAGATCCGCTCAATTCTTCAGTCCTTATTTCTACATGGTCGAAACCCGGAATGAGTAATTGGAGT
>CANGSR010000199.1 GCA_947456055.1 Chitinophagaceae bacterium | reverse complement strand
GGCTGGTTATAATGTGCCGCTAGGGTCATTTACTTATTACAATAATGACTACTCACGCATTGGCAACCCGAAGGTAGATACTGAATTCAATAATTATATGCGAGGGCTTACCCGATTTGGTGATCATTACAGATATGATTTTGCAGGGAGCGGGATACCATCTACTGGCATTGGTGCAGGGCCGACTACTAACTATTTATTTACGGGCAACCCATCAGATACTACAAGTTGGAATGAATGCACATGCGGTAACCTACCAGGTGACCGTCGGTTTATTATAAGCAGTAATAATTTCAACCTGAACGTAGGAGAAAAAAAGAAGGTTGTAATGGCCCTAATAGTTGTAGACTCTGCTGGTGGCTGCCCAAACCTAAACTTCAATAAAATACTACCTATAGCCGATACCGCCCATAGTGCCTACCGAAAAGCTGCCGGCACACATCCAGTAATCCCGCCCAATACTACCATCCCACCCTACCCAAACCCTGCCCACGATATTATAAGCATAGAAACAGCAGGCCACCTGATAAATGAAGAGTCAATTTCAGTCTACAATGTAATAGGTCAGAAAGTACCTACCGGTATTACCCAAAACCAATATAACTACCAACTAAAAATCAACCACCTGGCATCTGGCATGTATTATTTGGTGTATATGGATGGAGGAAAAATGATTAATACCCGGTTTATAAAAGAATAAAATAAGCACCTATGAAAAAACATCCTTTACTTTTAATTATCTGCCTGACTATCCATATTTCCCAGGCCAATGCCCAAACACCTTTCTTAACCAGGGATTCCATCAATATCAACAATATCAATGCGACCGTAATGGTGCATGGTGATATGTGGTGGGATAAGGATTTTAATTCTTTTATATTTAATAGCAAGTGTTCATTTCCGAATGGCTCCCAGAAAAGTATATTTTTCGCAAGTTCTATATGGCTATCAGCAATTGACAATAGTGGGCAATTACATGTTTCATCCCAAACCTATCGCCAATCTGGCAATGATTATTGGCCCGGCCCACTGGATGCTTCAGATACCCTCACCTATGCCACTTCTCACGATTGGGCTAAAATATGGAAAATCAATAAATCGGATATTGATGCTTTTTTAGGTCTTTCTACACATTCCGTTTCAACAACTCCCATGTCCATCCTTACATGGCCAGGTAAGGGCAACCCATTTGCAGTAGGCAATGGAGGTGCAGCATTATCGATAACTACCGATATGGCTCCATTTGTGGATGTAAACGGAGACGGAATTTACGACCCTGTATTAGGCGATTACCCTGATATTAAAGGCGACCAGGCACTTTGGTGGGTCTTTAGCGATAATGGCTCAACCCACGACCATAGCAATGGTAAAAAGTTGGGAATAGAAATACATGCCCTTTCGTATGCATGGAACCGGGGCACCGATATTGACAATTCAATATTTTACGAATATGACCTACTAAATAAATCTACTAATAATTATACAAATTTCAGATTAGCACAATGGGCTGACGCAGAACTAGGTTATTATTATGATGATTTTATTGGTTTTGATTCTGCCAGGCGTATGGCTATTGTTTACAATGGCACACAAGATGATGGTTTAAATGCTGGACATCCATTAGATTCTTATGGTTTAAACCCTCCCCAGGCAGCAATAAGTATTGTCTATTCACCAGGTGATGGATTAACCAGCCAGGTACCAGCAGGTAGCTTTACAACTTATAACAATGACTTTTCATCGATTGGAACCCCCACTATCGACTCCAATTGCTACAATTACATGCATTCAAGACTGGAAAACGGCAAAAGCATTGCCTGGAATCGCAGGCATGGTACTGCACCATGCGGTGGTTTTGATTCAATGGCAGACATTAAATACTTATATCCTGATGACCCTTCAAATCCTAAAGGTTGGAGCGAATGTAGCTGCGGTAATATGCCTGGCAACAGACGATTTATAATATCCACCAGTGATTTCACAATGAATGCAGGTGACCGGCAAAAAGTAGTACTTGCACTAATTGCGGCTGACTCCGCAGGTGGTTGCCCGGGCACCAATTTCGATAAAATAAAAACGGTAGCTGATACTGCTCATAATGCCTACCGAAGAGCGGCCAGCCATACTCCGGTCATTCCTCCTAAATCAATCCCTCATGCCTACCCCAACCCTGCCCATGATTACCTCTACCTTGAAACGGGTGGTAAAACAATCAATGCGGAATCGATTTCCATAATAAACTCTATAGGCCAGAAAATACCATGCGAGCCAATATTATCAAGCAACAAATACACCATCAATATTTTATTTTTACCTTGTGGGGTATACAGCCTTTTATACCAGATGGATGGCAAAACGCAAAACGCTCTTTTTATAAAACAATAAACCAAAATATTTTTATGAATAAACTACTGATTCCTATCTTGCTTGCTTGTTGCTCCATCCTGTCCCAAGCCCAAACCCCATTCTCCGAATACAACATCATAGACATTAACAATATCAATGAAGCAATACTGGTTCATGGGGACATGGGCTGGATTCCGGCCACGGGTGAATCAAGCTGCCAATTCCCAGCCGGCTCTGGAAAAAACATCAATTTTACCAATGCCATTTGGCTTTCGGGTTATGATGCTGGTAATAATCTGCATATTGCAGCGCAAACCTATCGCCAGAATGGCAATGATTATTGGCCTGGTGGATTAGATTCTACCGATACCCTTACCTATGTAAATTCACTTCGCTGGGCAAAAATATGGAAGGTAAATAAATCAACTATTGATAGCTTTATACTCACTACAGTACATACAGCATCTACTACACCTACTTCCATCTTAACCTGGCCAGGGAAAGGAAATATGAATGCTATTGGGCACGGTATAATTCCTATAGCTGTAACAACAGATATGGCCCCTTTTGTAGACCTAAATGGGAATGGCATCTATGAGCCACTACTGGGCGAGTACCCTGATATAAAAGGCGACCAGGCTTTATGGCAGGTATTTAGTGACAATGGTTCTAATCATACCGAAACCCATGGACGTCCCCTGAAAGTTGAAATCCACCTAATGACTTATGGTTATCACAGAGGTACCTTGATTGACAATGTGATTTATTATGAATACTCAATCATAAATAAATCAACCAACAACTACCATAATTTCAGAATGGGCTTTTGGGACGATATGGACCTGGGCTATTACAACGACGATTATATAGGATTTGACTCAACATGGCGCATGGGAATCACCTACAATGGAAACTCTGATGATGGTGGCACTGCAGGGCACCCATTAAATAGCTATGGCAGGCTAATACCTATAGTAGGTGTAACTGCTATAAGCCTTCCAGGCGATGTACCCGGCTCGCCCGTCCCACTAGGCACATTTGATTACTACAGAAATGACTCTTCTAATCTTGGCAATCCACAGGTAGACACCCAATACAATAATCTCCTGCATGGATACGACCGCATGCATGAGCATTTCACTTTTGACTATTTAGGTCCGGGAATACCCACAACGGGCACTGGTTCAGGACCATTGACCAACTATGTCTTTACTGGGAATCCTGCTACTCCAGGTAGCTGGAGCGAATGTGGAGCAGGCAATACACCCGGCGACCGCCGCTTCTTGATGACTACTGGTGATTTCAACCTAAATGCAGGTGCTACACAAAAAATTGTAATGGCACTGGTAACCACCAACCCCGACACCCTGGGTGGCTGCCCCAATACAGATTTCAGAAAATTGGAGTTTGTAGCCGATACAGCATGGCATTATTTCCATAATTCAGCTACAGGCATAGCCAATGAAGTGAAAGCAACAACCCTAAAAGTTCACCCTAACCCAGCACATAGCCAACTAACCATAGAATACCCAGGCAACTTAACCGGTAATGAAACCATAAGCATTTATAACTCTATTGGCCAGTTAATGAATATACCATTCAACACCATATCACAAAAAACGACGGCCGATATATCAGTCATGCCTAATGGTGTTTATGTGGTATTGTTCCAAAATGGACAAACCTCCGAAAGCAAACTATTTATCAAAAATTAAGTTAATCACATTAAAATCTTAAGAGCCTGTAACAGCAAATTACAGGCTCTTTTTTTTGATATAGGGTCTATCTTATTTATATTGCACCGCATTTCGTTTTGCAACATAGCTATGAGCAAGCCATATATATTCATCCTACTTTTTACTACCCTTTTATTTGGCGCTTGCAAAAAGGACCTCCTTCACTGGCAAAGTGTGCAAGAATTAAATAGCCATACCAATAGCCAATTGACCAATATTCGCTCGATTGATGGCGACATATTTATTGGTGCTGGTGGCGATATTTGGTCTAAGTCGGTGGTAATCAGATCAACCGACGGTGGCTATACCTGGACTTGCGACTCTGTGCCGGCATGCATGCTGGAAATGTATGGTATGGGATTATCTGATAATGGCACCATCTACCTAAGCGGATTCAATGGGAGCGTACTCCTTTCAAAAGATCATGGTTTGACCTGGCAATTCAAATACCTGGGTAATATGCTTGAATATTTTGGAGGTACATTTGTCACCCCCGATACCGGCATATTTATAAGCAGTGTGCTCATGAGGCAAAGCACCATAACACGTGTAAATGCACAATTCAATAAGATTGACGACCAGACCTTTCAGTTTGGATTAAATAACTGCTACTTCACCACCCAGGATATTGGCTTTGTTTTGGGTTATGGTACCATAATGAAAACCACCAACCGTGGCAATACCTGGCAATACCTGGATGTTTCGGGTGACAACTTCACAGCTATGGCAGTAGTTGACCATAATTTATGGGCTTGTGGTGCCAACGGTGGAATTTATAGGTCGACAGATGATGGCGACCATTGGCAATGCCTGAGAAATGGCAATGATATTACCCACCCCCACTACTCTTTAAGAACTATCTACTTTAGTAGCTATTGGGAAGGTTGGGCGGCTGGCGATGATGGTAAAGTTATTTACACCAGAGATGGTGGCAATCACTGGTCAGAGTTTGATAGATTTACCACTAGTAGCATCCGCTGCATTACTCCATGTTCTGCTATCGGTAGCGGCGACCTCCTAATGTGTGGCGACAATGGTCGTCTGTTTAGAGTTTTTAGTAAATAAGGCTTAGCTGAATTATATGAAAAACTTATACTCCCTTATTGCCTGCATTATCATTACCCTAACCTTAGTTCAATACCGCATCTCCTATTCAGACCTATCAAACGACAAACCGCTGAAAGTTACCGAATGGGATGCCTTTGGTTATTATGCCTACCTGCCCGCCATATTTATATATCACGATTATAAGGAACTGAAGTGGCTAACAGCAATTGATAAAAAATATGCTGTTACCGGAGGCAATGGTTGGCAGGCCGAAAAACAAAATAATGGCAACTACGTTTTCAAGTACCTGGGCGGTGTAGCTATTATGGAATTACCCTTTTTCCTTATTGGTGACTTTATTGCCCACCACACCAATTATCCACCTGATGGCTTTTCCCCACCCTATCAGTATGCACTAGGTTTCGGGGTTTTGGTTTATTGCCTATTGGCAATACTCTTGTTGCGCAACATTTTATTGAATTATTTCAAGGACCTCACAGTTGCCATCACCTTAATACTACTCTGCCTTGCTTCCAATTTCATTCAGTATTCAGCAATAGATAATGGCCAAAGTCATGCTTATATTTTTCCACTTTATGTGTTGATTATCTACACTACCCTAAAATGGCACCAAAAGCCCAAAATTGTTTATGCCCTCCTTACCGGCTACATATTAGGCCTAGCCACAATAAGCCGCCCTACCGAGGCTATAATGTTGTTCATCCCTTTGCTATGGAATACCCATACACCAGAAATGACCAAAGAAAAATGGGAACTGGTAAGGGCGAACTGGAAGCATATTGCATTAGCTATTTGCGGAGGAATATTAGGTATTCTCCCACAGCTGCTCTACTGGAAATCAGCCACTGGTTTCTTCATCTATGACGTAGGCAGCAAATGGGAATTCCTTAGTCCCCACTTCAGGGTATTATTCGGCTGGGAAAAAGGCTGGTTTATCTATACCCCAGTCACGCTGTTCTTTGTTTTAGGATTATTTTTTATTAAAAAATTCCCATTCCGAAAGTCAGCCCTCTGGTTTTGCCTCCTAAATATTTATATCATTATTGCCTGGCACGACTGGCGATATGGTGGCAGTTACAGTACCCGAGCCCTGGTGCAAGGGTACCCTGCATTTGCATTACCCCTGGCTGCAATAATTGATAAAATACTACAATCGAAATGGAAGATAGTTTTCTATACCCTCGGTTTGTATCTCACTGCAGTAAACCTGTTCCAGATAACCCAATACTGTGCCACCATAATCCATTACAATGACATGAACCGGCTTTATTATGCTCATGTTTACCTAAACCCAAAACCTAGCCCGGCAGATATGAGCTTGCTTGATAATAATGAATTGATTTCAAATGAAGCAGCATATAAGCAAGAGGTATTACTAAGCCACCTAAGCCCTGATTCTCTTCAATTCAATGCCGGAGATAACAAAGTAGTAGCCCAGATTCCTTTGCCTGAGTTGAAATTCATTGACAACCAGGACACATGGATAAAAATTAGCTGTAAGGTAAAAGCTCCGGGTTGCCTTTGGCAATCCTACATCAATGCAAACATTATTGGGAAAGACACCGTAAAAAAGGCAAGAATCAGGCTCTTTAGCCCTATCAGCAAAGATTCAGCGGTTAATGATTATTGCTTTTACATGAAAATACCTGGTATGAAAGGTCAAAACAACCTAAACCTCTTTATCTCCTCACCATTTCAATTTAAAGGAACACTTTATCAACTGGAAATAAGAAAGCTTTGGAAATAAGTTTCTAAACTAAAAGCCCATTCCCAAGCCAAATTCAGCCAACTCAGCTACTGAGAGGTGGGTCTTGAGGAAACCACACAGAAAAAATTCCTTTATTGGTCCCTTTTCCTTGTGCAACAAATAAAGATTACCCCCCAATTTCTGGTAAACCTTACCCTGGGTCTGGAAAGCCTGATGCAGATAATAACCAACCTGAAGTATTACCCCTACCCTACCCAATAAGAACTCATTACCTGCAAAAACTGCAGTTTTATACGAATTTGCATATTCCTGTCCTACAGGCACAAAAGCCTCATTGCGAAGAAATGATTCAATATTAGTGTGGTAAGAATAATCTAACCCTGCAAACACCTTGTTTTTGCTAATCCATCTTTTGCTCACCTGCCCACTGACAAGGTATATAGGATATATTGGGCCAAGAGGCGCATTAGCACCATTAAAAGCCATAGTAAAACGTCCCTCAAACAAATAACGGTTTTTCAATGGGGTTAAAGTCCTGTGTATTCTGGTGGGATTAGCCGACACAGGGAAATACTTGATACCAATATGCTCACCCAAAAGGTTGATACCTAGATTAGGCTGATGGTAAGATGCATCTGAAATATGAGAGAAATTCACCCCAGCCTGCACCTCCCAATGGCGGTTGACATGATACCTGAAATCCATCATAAACGAGCCATAATCATTGATATGGCTGCCTATAGCATTATTGATAGTGTCAAAAGGATTGAACCTGGAATACCTGCGTGTAACATACCCAATACCATCACCTATTCTGATGGTCCATTCCAGCTTGCCAAGGGTCAATAAGGGAATGGTGATATTAGGATACAAACTAAAACAACGACCATAAATGGAATCATCGCCATAATTGGTATAGGTGAAACCCAGTCCCAATATTGGGTACCTGCGCCTTTGGTGCCATTCCTTTTTGCCATAGGTCTTCCATTGCAAATTCACATCCAACCCAATTGAAAAATCGGGAATAGGTAACTCAAATTTCTTGGTATGTTTAACCACCTGACCCTGAAACGCATTTGCCTCTATCCCAAAACCATCTAAAGGATTGGTATTCTGACCATAAAGGTCAAAACCCAGTAATAGAAGTACAATAATAAGGGTACTTAAGTAGTAACGCATTAAAGGAGGTATGTAGGGTCAAATATAAACACTTTTACGAACGTAGGTTATATAATGTTCATCATAGAGTGCATATACAGTTCTTTCTAAATAGACAAACCAAGACTGGCACATAAGCAGTACAACCAAGGTCTTAGTGCCTAATATAAAGCTTAAAATTAGTGCCATCTCCTACATAGCATCTTAGGTATTCCTTGGGCAAAACCGTATTTATTTCATCTGCATTATTAATGTCTTTTATGGCATAAACTGGTATTGACATTTTGAAATCATAAGCTGGGAAAACCTTTAATATCCAAACTGCCGGGTCTGGCAAATCAGAACCCTGCGGAGCATTATAATAATACGGGTATGCCACACCGTTAGACACTAATATGGGTATTTTTTGACCCTGGGCTAATTCTATTACTGATTGGGTGGCTCTATAAATATCCATCTGTTTCTTGTACTTATCATTAGTAAAGAATACAAAGAATGTAGAAAATATATTCCCTATAGTGCCCAGATACAAAATAGCAGGCAGAATTATCTTAATAAAATTACCTTTTATATATCCAGCCAACAGGTTAATAAAATATATGACCATAACAGCAATAGAGGGCGTAGTAAAAGAATTAAGCCTCTGGGTGCCTATTGGTAACTTTTTCAGGGCAAATAAAACCAGTGCAAATATGATTACAAGGGACGTATAAATTTTAAGGCTATGTTCAAGGCTATGTTCTTTTTTCACATAATTCCTGACACAAGTTATTAACCCATAAACAAAACCACATATACCTAATATTCCAAATAGAGTTTCGAAGATAATACCCGCCCCTGTTTGCGCAAAAAGTACATAAACTCCTTTTAAGAAGGCAAGCACTTGATTATCACCCTTCAAAATAAGGAAGCCCCAAAAAGCATACATCTTAGTATCAGTAACTAGCTGGCTTACGTCGGCTACATAGAACAATACTATACCCAGGGCACTAAGCATTAATGGGATCCATTGGGCTAACAAGTATCGCAACTTGTCCTGGATATTTGATTGTTGCCTGATTGAGGCCAGAGAATAATGCAAAACCACTACGAAAACTGGTGCAAATGCTATAGGGTAGGTATAGCTGAAAAATGGAGCGATTAAT